>JAFSXA010000086.1 GCA_017450135.1 Clostridia bacterium
AGGCTTCACGGCGGGCTTTGAATTTCCGTCGACAGATCCGCCGGAGCAGACGTCTGTCAGCTGAGAGATTTGTTCCTGTTTTTCCCGACGGGGATCTGGGCGAGTATTATCGCGGCGAACATTATTCCGCAGCCGATATACTCAAAGGTCGTGAGCTCCTGATGCAGGATAAGGAACGCGAATAAAACTGAAAAGACGGATTCCGTGCACAGCAGCATGGACGCTATGGTGGGCTCCGTGTATTTCTGACCGACGATCTGGAAGGTGAAGGCTACGCCGCTGCTCAGAATACCGGTGTAAAGGATCGGAACGGCAGCCTGTTTTATAGCTTCGATATTCGGCTCCTCAAAGATGAACATGAGTATGCACGACAGCACGCCGCACACAAAGAACTGGCCTGCGGAGAGGACGTAGCTGTCGATCCTGTCGGCAAAATAATCTATTGCTACTATGTGCAGGGCGAATGCCACCGCGCCCGCAAAGGTGAGTATCTCTCCCTTGCCGAAGGACAGCGTGAAATCGGCGCCGCCGTTTATCATGAAGAGACCGCACAGGCCGATGATCACGGCTATCCAGACGGTGAACGGGGGACGTTTTCTCAAAAACAGGCCGAATATCGGGACAAGCAGCATATAAAATGCGGTTATGAAGCCGACCTTGCCGACCTCGATGTAGGCAAAGGCGGCCTGCTGCAGGTTCACGCCAACAGTGATAAACACTCCGACTATGATTATTGCGGCGGCGCAGGTCTTTTTATTGTACTTTTTTACCGTCCCGCGTTTTTTATCGGCTGAGCGGCGGAACGCTATGACCGGCAGCAGTACCAGCGTGGCAAGTAGCATCCTGAGCCCTGTCAGTGTGAATCCGCCTATATATTGCAGACCCTCGCTCTGTACAACGAACGACAGACCCCAGATTACAGCCGCTGAAAGCAGCATTACCGGACCTATTGCTTTTCTTTCGGAGCTTGCTATTTTGAACACCTCATTCTAAAAAACTGACCCTGATATTATAATACTCCCGCGCTGATATGTCAAACACAGGGCGTGAAATTTTGGTTGATATATTTGAAATATGTGTTATAATGTCAGCAGAGGTGAAAGCAATGAGTATAAATATAATCTCTCACAGAGGCGCCAACAGGATAGCTCCGCAGAACACGATGGACGCTTTTAAAACGTCGATAAAGTTCCAAGTGGACGGTATCGAGACCGATATCCATATGACCAAGGACGGAGTGCCGGTCATATGCCATAACTATACAGTGAATAAGACCTCTAACGGCAAGGGTGACATAAGCGCGCTGACCCTCGAGGAGCTCAGAGCCCTAGACTTCGGCTCATATTTCCATCCGTCCTGCAGAGACACTAAGATACCTACGCTCGACGAATTCCTCGAGCTCGTCAAAAAATCGAATCTCAGAATCATGAACATTGAGATAAAGAGCCCCCGCGATCACGATTATTCAATAGTTGAAAAGGTCGTGGAAGCCGTAAAGCAGCACGGACTTTTCGACATACTTCTTATATCCAGCTTCGATCCGGACGTGCTCATCATAGCCAAAGAGGAGGATGAAGGCTGCAAAACCGGCCTTCTTTACAGCCCCAACAGGCGCATCTCTTTTGAGATCCAAAAGGACTTCGTCGCCTTCGCTAGGAAGATCGGAGCGGACGCCCTGCATCCGCACAAGATCTATGTGGACAGGGATTATGTGCTCAAGGCGCATGAGGCCGGGATACAGGTCAATCCGTGGACGGTAAACCGCGCAAAGGAGATCGTAAAGCTCGCCGAACTGGGAGTTGACGGACTTATAACCGACGTGCCCAACGTAGCGCAGAGACTTACCCGCGATATTTAGAGGTCGCCCAAAATGATACCGTGAGCCCGCTTTCGATCAGGCTCACGGCTTTTTATATTCTCTTGATAAGCTCGGTGTAAAAATCTATGCCTCTCAGGAAGCTTTCGACCCTCAGCCCCTCGTCCTTCCCGTGGACAGACGCTCTCTCCTCCGCGGAGAACTCCAGACCGGCGAAGCGGTAGACGTTACTGCATACCTTGGCGAAATGCTTTGAATCCGTGCCGCCGCTCATGACGTAGGGGGCAATATCGGCGTCGGGGTACGCCGCCTTGACCGTGTCGGCTATAAGGGCGAATTGCTCACAGTCCGTATTCGAGACCGGCGACGGCTCAAAGCTGTATTCGGTCTCAAATTCCGCGCCTGTATCCCGGCAGACCTTCTTTATGTGCCCGATTGCGCTCTCCACGGTGTCCCGGGTCGATATCCTCACGCTCATACCTGCGGAGGCCTCGGAGGGTATGACGTTTATCTGTTCGCTTCCGTTGAGCATCGTCAGGGCTGCAGTGGTGGATATCATGGCATTGGTCTCGGGGGCGGAGCGCATGATTCTTTTTACTAACGGAGCAAAGATATTGAGATTAGCAAAAATAAACCTGTAAAGGAAGCCCGTGTGTCCGGCCAGAGAGACAAGCATTTTTCTGATCTCCGGCGTCAGATAAGCCTTATGGGGATGCGCCGAGATCCTGTTCAAGACGGTGACGAGCTGTGCGCAGGAATCGTTCTTTGACGGCGCGGAGGAATGGCCTCCGGCGTTCTTTATTTTAACCTTTAGATCGGCGACGCCCTTTTCGGATACTCCGACCATGGCGAACGGAGTTTTTACCCCGAGCGGCAGGGAGTCGGTCACTGCGCCGCCCTCATCCAGTACCATGTAGGGGCTGATACCTTTGTCACAGAACATTTTTACCATCTCCGGAGTGGTATCTCCGCCGATTTCCTCGTTGTTAGAGGAGATGAAATACAGATCGCGCTCGGTGGTAAAGCCTTCGGCAAGCAGTCTGTCCACAGCCTCGAATACGGCGCACATTATGCACTTTGTGTCCACGGCTCCGCGTGCGTATACCACGCCGTCGTGTATTTCGGCGCCGAACGGAGGGTAGGTCCATTCGTCCTCGCGAGCCGGAACCACGTCATAGTGCGCCATTAGGATGACAGGGTCGAGCGCGGGCTGCTTTCCGGGAAAACGGAATACGAGGCCGTAGCGGTTGACTGTTGTAACCTGTGCCGCCGCATAAACCCGCGGATATGTGTTCTTCACGACCTCGGCAAAGCCTTCAAAGGGAGTGAGATCGGTTTTTGAGGGATCTCTGTTCCAGACGGTTTTCTGCCGCAGAATTGTTCTGAAGCGCTCCACGGCTCCCTCGTCCGGCGCAGGCTCGCGCTTGCC
>JAFSXA010000087.1 GCA_017450135.1 Clostridia bacterium
AGGGGCTGGTGGCAGACCACGAATACCGGCTTGCCGTCTGCGGTGGCTTCCGCGATGTTTTCGTCGAGCCAGTTGAGCTGAGCCTCATTGAAATAGGATTCCTCAAATTCCGTTCTGTCAGTTCCCATGACTATGAAGGTGTAGCCGTTGAGAACGTAAGTGTAGTGGAGCGAATCAATGGTAAGATCACTGCCGATGTTTGAATTCAGGTCGTTCTGGAATTTTGTGAAGCGTTTTACAGTGTTCTTATAAGAGAGCTTCATTCTTACGTCGTGGTTGCCGACCGCCATAATGTAGTTTTTGACTGAGGCGTTCTCGATCTGCTCCGAGATGTATTGGTACTCGCAGTTGAGACCGTTCTCGGCAATATCTCCGGCTATGAGCAGAGCGTCGATGTCGGAGGCATTCTTTTCAATATCCTCGCAGGCGGCGTTGAAATACTGCACGCGCTTGATTATATAGTTGGAAAACTGCGAATCCGCCCAGAGAGCAACCGTCATATTGCTGTGATTATCGGCTGAGTTTTCAATCGGATCGTCCGCCGAAGGGGCGGTATAGGGATTGAAAGCAAAGAATACGGCAATCAACATTGCCATGAGTCTGTAGCCTATTTTGGAAAACAGGGTCGTAAGCATTTTTTTCATCTCCGTTGATTGATTTGATTTCATGTTACCATATGCTAATTGATTTGTCAATGATTAAAGAACAAAAGCATCGCAGGCCTATTCTCATTTTTTCGCCGTATAATGCTGAGAACCCGACTCGCGCGCTGCGGATCGGGCTGAGCATTTTCCGAAGGATCAGTTGTCCTTTTTAAACAGCTTGTTGAACCAGGATACTATCGGTTTTTCTCCCTGGGAGGTAACGGCCTCTGTTTTGACCTCGGCTTTCGGGGCTGTTACCGGCGCGGATTCGTAGACGAACACCACGCTTGTGCGCGCGTTGTCCTTTGCGGTCGTGAAGATATTGTACGCCTTTCCGGCGGCTATCCACTCCTTGGCACGGGAGATTATTTCGTCCGCATTGTCCGCAAGACCGAGATACTGCTTTATCATATCCTCGGATATCATGCCGTCGAGGGATTCCATAATATCCTGTATCTGGTTTATCGTGTCCTTATCGAGAACCGACGTCAGTTTGTTGAAAAGCTCCTTGTTTTCATCGAGGGTGGTTTTTAGCTCCTTGAGGGTTTTGAGCGTCTGCGGCAGGTTGTTCACAGCCTTCTGCACCTCCGGATCCTTGAGGTCGGACGAGAGGCCGCTGATGATGGGCATGACCTTCTGCATATCGCCTGCGAGGGTCGGAAGCTGTTTGAAGAATCTCTGCAGAACAGGATTGGAGAGCAGCTTTACCACCTCGTCAAGATCCGTGTTCTCCGTGTCGTCGATGAATTTCTTTATCGCCTCGATGTTTTCCTCGGTCATATATTTTTCAATGACCTCGATCAGAGCCTTGTTGTCGTTGTAAAGCTGAGTCACCTCGCCGAGCTTGCCGGTAAGCTCCGTGAGTCTGTCGCCGTTGGCAAACAGTGTGTTGAGCAGCTCGGCGGCGTTCATGCTGTTGAACTTGTCGATTATGGACTGGACCTTCGTCAGGGTCGACCTGACCTCGTCGATTGTCTTGGGCAGAGTGTCGTTCAGACCCGCCTCCACTGCGGAGAGGGGAATGACGGCGAACATCATGTTGGATATCTCGAATTTCTCCGTTTCGGCAGTCACGGTGTAGGTGTTGGAGAAGTTGAAATCGCCGAGCTCCTTGAGCAGATCGTCATTGAGATTAAGGCTCTCCTTAAGGCCGGGAACGCCGACCAAAAGAGCGATCTCCTTGGTGCCGTCGCCGATTGTTTTTCCGTTTTCCACCGATACGTTGGAGAAGGTGTTCTCGTTGAGTATCATTCCTCCGCCAACGATGAACGGGGTGTAGATCACAGTCTTTTTGCCGTTTATCGTCGCTTCCTTTTTCGACAGATTGTTTACGGTTATAACCATTTTTACCTGTCCGCTCTTGCCTGCCATGTCCGCGGCGTCGGTTTTTTCGCCGTTCAGATAATAGCTGATATCGAATGATACCGGCAGAGCCTTATCCGTCTTTCCGCGGTAATAGAGATCGGTGGTCTGCATATTCCATCTCAGGGCGCCGCCGCTGCCGCTGACGGGCTCGACGTTGTTTTTGACATTTTTGATATCGTCAAGATCGCTGACGTCGTCGATATAGGTCTCCGGCGTCTCGGTGTGCAGCCAGTCGGTGACGATCTTGCTCGTAACCTTTCCGCTCTTATCCATGTTGACGAATACGGTCTCGCTCTTTTTATAGCTCTCCGA
>JAFSXA010000088.1 GCA_017450135.1 Clostridia bacterium
AAATCGCGGTCGATCTCGTTATCACAGAGTATCACGTTGAACGTGAACACCTCGTCGGCGGCAAGCTCTCTGACGGTCATGGCGTTTATCTGCGCCAGCTCCTCAAGGCTCACCCCGCACGCGGAGACGTCCGTTTTAAATTCCTTATTCATTCTTATCCAGCTCCTGTTCGATCCTTTTGCTCTGCGCGTCATAGAGCCTTGCCCTGGCAAGCTCCACCTCGTCCTGCAGGGTGATATCGTCCCACACGACGGCAGGCTCGTCCTTTAATCCGTTCGACCTGAGCCAATAATTGCACACCTTCAGGATAACCGGCGTCAGGATGCGCCTGTATGCCTCCAGCTCACTTGTCAGCACGTCCGCCTGCTGAGACGACATCCTCTCGGTGGACGACCAGCTCAGCCCGAGCATGAACGGAGGCAGACCCGTCTTGGCGATTATCTGCTCGAGCATCTGTCTGACGGGGACCTCGCTGTCGAGTATCTGATTGTCCGCGCCTATCGCCTTGATGCTGACGTCGCCCACAGCGACAAAATCGCGGATCTGATTGCCCGACTGCATGGCCTCGCTCCACTCTCTTGCGACCTGCTGCGCCCTGTCCTTGGCATAGGCTCTGTCCATAACATCGTTCTGCGGCTTATATGTGACCGCGAACCTGACGTTGCCGACGCGCTCCCAGTTTATGCCTATCGTATTATAGATTTTTATCAGTATATCGCTGACGAACGGCATACCCTTCATTATGGAATTGCCGGCGAGCCTGCCCGCCTCCGGATTGAGCACAGAGAGCATGACGAGCTCCGGATAGGGCACGGGTCTCGGGGTGTGAAAGTCCCTGACGCATACCTCGGCGGAAAAGCCGTCCTTCGCCCTGCGCAGCTCAATAAAGTCGATATCGGCGTTATAGAGCGCCGCAAGGTTGCCGTCCGTGTCGGTGACGATCTCCCCGACCGCTGTCCCGAACGTCAGAAGCTGCTCGAGATAGGTCGATATAAAGGCCTCTATGCCGCGCTGATTTCCGCCTACCGGCAGTCTGCCGAGAAAATCATTGAGCTCTCCCGCAACGCGCGGATCGCCGCACTCTATCCTGAAGCCCCCGGTCAGACGTACTATCTTATATATCGCGGCGTCTATCACCGGGATAGCCTCGCGCAGGCTCCTGTACAGGGAGGTCTGCGGATTGCCGAGCGGCGTGTAGCCGTCCAGCGCGTCGAAAGGATTCTTTTTATATGTCTGCGGCGTGGAAACCGCCTGTTTAGCGGAAAACAATTTATTGAATATTCCCACCTGAAAACTCCTTTCCGTCAACAAACGGGAGAGCGCGTCATCGCGACACGCTCATCACGAAAAAGCCGCTCTCGGGCGTGCTCAGCGCCGTAGTTACGAAATATCTGAGATCGTCCATGGCATGGTCATGCTCCTTGCGCGGCGCGTCCCGGACCGCTTTTTCGTCCCATTTGTAAAGTGAAAATTCACGGATAGTATCCCTGCACCCGGGAGAAAAATATATCCTTCCGCTTTTGAGTGCGTCGGACACCTGACGTATACCGTCCAGCACATCGTTTTTAGCCGGTATAACCGTGAACCGTCCTTCTTTCCGGATACAGCTTATAAAGCTCGCGGCGGAGGGGTCGACGATCACAGCCTCTATTGTCAGACCTCCCGCAAGCCTTTCAAGCTCGGCATAGTGCTCCATATCCGTCCTCTGCTCCCCCTCGGCACGCGAATCGTAGTAATACTCGCGTATCCTGTACCACTTTTCCCCGTATTCTCCCCACAGGCCGAAGGAGCTCGGATTGACCGTGCCGTAATCGCACGATATGAAGAAACGGGTAAAAGCGTCCTCGGGCGGAGGCGTCCTGACGTGGAGCTCCTGACTGAACATCGGATACACGGTTCCCTGCGCCGCCACCCATTTACCCTCGACGAACCTCTGATAGAAGGCTCCGGAATATAGACTTCGGTAACGGTTTATCACCGACTCCGAGAGTGACGGATTATCGCTCATCATAAAATGAAGATAGAGGCAGTTCTTTTCCTTTGCCTTCAGGATCCATTCGCGGTAAAACCAGTGCATCGGATGCTCCGGGTTGCAGTTGAACCAAAGCCTTGACCGCTCAAGCGAGCATCTCGCCACAGCCTGCTCAACGAAAGAGCGCGGCATAAGCGCGACCTCGTCGAGCATGACTCCGCCGAGCGTCATGCCCTGTATCAGAGCCGCAGAGCCCTCATCCTTGCCGCCGAAAAGATAAAAGCGATTTGTTCTGTCCCGGTAGGTGATATCTATGTAATTCTGCGACGCCCTCTGCCTGAATCCGAAGCCAAGGGAGGTTAATATCGGCGCAACGGGTCTTATCACGTTGCGCTTTAGTGATGCTATTGTTTTGCCGCAGATGGCAAAGGAGGCGTCCGAGAATTCATAGAATGCCCATGAGACAAAGGACAGAGACATACAAACCGTCTTGCCGGAGCGCACGGCTCCGTCGCAGATCACGGCGTCATAGCCGTGGAAATCGGAATTCATGCACCACCAGGTCAGCACCTTGAGCTGCTTGGGAGAAAATCCCGAAAACGCCGAGAGCGCGCCGTTATTCATCGGCGTCATTCCTCAGAGCGGCGGCGCTCTTTTCAAGAGCCATATAAAACGGCAGTGAATCATCGCCGTCGTTCCCCGCGCTGAGCGCCTCCAGATGCTCGAGCGCCTTGAGCCGGTCGAAAAATTTGATCTCGATCCCGCCGCCCTTGGGGCGCTTGATCTCGCTGACATTGAAAAGGTCAAGGCCTTCAAGCTCCGGCAAGCCCGGATCGTCCTCACGGAAGGCGAGCCTGACTGCGTCCGCCACCGTGCCGAACGCGAGGCGGCGGTAGCCTGCCGCTACCTCTTGTCTGCTGACCCCGGACGCAGAATCCATGCGCTCGATCTGTTCGCGTATATCCTCCCTCGCCATAAGCCTGACCGCGTGCTTTTGGGCAAAGATACCGTAGCCCGCCTTAGCGGCTGCGGAGCGCGCGTTTCTGCTCTCGGAAAAGTAGGCGCAAAACAGTTTTTCCTTTTCTCTGAGCGGTTTGTTTGTTTTCATTCAACCATTCCTTAAATCGCTTATTGAGGAAAATATCCTCACCCTTAGCCTGAAAAACGGGGGATCATTGACCGAAACGGTTATTCCGCCCGCATTTCCGCAAAAAATTCATAATTTGTTCATATTTCGATGCGGGAATGATATATTCAGGGACATGCCGGCAATTAGAAATTTATTTTTCTACGGTATTGACAACAAAAAAATACGGGTTTAAAATATAGTAAAAGTAAGGGAGCCTCTGAATGTTCGACGCGTTCAGATTGCGTAGAGATTTTTTCGTCAGATGAAGCAAAAAGCGCAGTTAATACTTTGTGTATTGACGAGCATTTTTGCAAAATATTACGGAAAAAGATCATGCAAGGTGAATGCACGAGAACATGAAGAGGCGACCAAAAAAGTGTGAGGTGATTCTTTCGTGAGCAGCGACAGTGGCCACGGGCGACGGCTATTTAACTTTTTAAATTTGAACAGACGGAGCTATTGCCACGGACGAGTCGCCTGACGAAGACGATCCCTTGCCCCCGCGGCGGTACTATTGTGTTCCGTCCGAAAGGGGCGTTTTATTTTGGAAACTATGGTTGAAATCATCGGTAAGATGCTTGCCGGCAACAAGTTTTCGGCTATAAAGGAAATGCTCAGCGAGATGAACATTGTCGATATAGCCACAATGATGGAGGAAATGGAACCTGAGGATCAGGTCAGGCTCTTCCGTCTTTTGCCCAAGCAGTCCTCAGCCGATGTTTTTTCTTATCTTGACAGCGACATTCAGAGCGTTATCGTTGACGCCATTACAAACACGGAGCTTAAATTCCTGATGGAGGATATGTTCCTTGACGATACGGTCGACTTCCTTGAGGAGGTTCCCGCAAACGTCGTTACGCGCGTGCTCGCTCACACCAATCCGGAAACGAGGAAGCTCATAAATAAATTCCTGCAATACCCCGAAAACTCGGCGGGAAGCATTATGACGATAGAGATGGTCTCCTTCCCCGAGAATTATACGGTGCACCAGGCTATCGACGAAATACGCAAAACGGCGCTGGACAAGGAGACGATCTACACCTGCTACTGCACGGACTCTAAGCGCAAGCTCGTCGGCACCGTACCACTCAGACGTCTGATAGTGGCGCCCGAGGGCACGCTGATAAAGGATATCATGTACGACGACGAGCAGCTGATCTCCGTCAACACCCTCGACGACCAGGAAAACGTAGCCGCCATAGTTAAAAAATACGACCTGCTCTCTGTACCGGTAGTCGATAAAGAGGACAGGCTCGTGGGTATAATCACGATCGACGATATCGTCGACGTTATTGAAGAAGAGAACACAGAGGACTTTGAAAAGATGGCCTTGCTGCATCCCTCTGAGGATCAGTATCTTAAGACCAACGTTTTCACCCTTTATAAAAACAGGATAGTCTGGCTGCTGATACTCATGGTTTCGGCAACCTTTACCGGTCAAATCATCGAGGGCTTTGAAAACAAGCTCGCGCTGATAGCCGGACTGACCGGAGCCATACCCATGCTCATGGACACAGGCGGTAACTGCGGCAGTCAGGTTTCCACCCTTATTATCCGCGGTATCGCGCTGGGCGACGTGAAGATCACCGACTATTTCAAGGTGCTGTGGAAAGAGATCAGAGTCGCCCTGCTGTGCGGAATAACCCTTGCGATAGTTAATTTTGTGCGAATGTGGATAATACGCTCCGTCACGCACAGCGACGTCCAGCTGAACACATTCATAGTCATCTGCCTTGCAATGATCTGCGCGGTAATAGTGGCGAAAACCATCGGCTGTACCCTCCCCATCCTCGCCAAGATGATACATCTTGACCCGGCGCTGATGGCGGGACCGATGCTCACGACAATAGTCGACGCGATAACGCTGCTTATCTATTTCAGCCTTGCAAATGTTTTCATCAACGCAGGATTGATTGCAGGATAAAAACTACGATGCAAAAATCTCCGGAGCCATCACGGTTCCGGAGATTCTTGTTTTGTTATAAACTGCTGTCCGTATAATGCTGCGCCTGCGCGTTCCAAAGCTGTGAATATTCAGCTCCGAGAGCCAGCAGCTCTTCGTGTGTTCCTTCCTCAACTGCCGTACCGTCTTTAAACACTGCAATACGGTCACAGAATCTGCACGACGACATTCGATGAGAAATATACACGGCTGTTCTGCCTCCGGACATTTCATCAAACCTTGCGTAGATCTCGCTTTCACTTTTCGGGTCAAGCGCCGCCGTCGGTTCATCGAGTATCACAAACGGAGCATCCTTGTAAAGAGCACGCGCAATCGCAAGCTTCTGAGCCTCCCCGCCCGATAAATCAATGCCGTCCTCCTCATACAGTTTTGTTACACATTGGTTTATATTCTTCGGCATTTTTTCAACACGCTCGCCGAGCCCTGCCATTTCAAGACAATTCCACACCTTGTCCGCTTCATAACGCGTTGAGCAGGCTACGTTTTCGGCAATCGAGAATGAAAGCAGATTGAAATCCTGAAAAACTATTCCGAAAAGCTTAAGGTATTCGGAATACTCAAATTCTCTTATATCTATTCCGTTTAGTGTAATATAGCCCTCACTCGGGTCATAAAGGCGGCAGAGTAGCTTTATCATAGTCGACTTTCCGCTGCCGTTCCTGCCGACAACGGCGAGCCTTTCTCCGCTTCGGATTCTGAATGAAAAATCGTGCAGCACTAAAGGCTCCGTTTCAGGATAGCGGAAGGAAACATTGTGAAACTCAAATTCAAGCTTATCGGTGTTGATATCAGCGGCAGTTCTTGTACCGTTTTGCATTTTCGACTCAAGCTCAAAAAAGGAAATATCTTCTTTCAGATGAATGCTGTTGCTGCGAAGCAGCCCGATTTCACGAGCAATCGTTGTGAACGAAAGAATCATCTGCGAAAGCACGGCGTAGTACTCAACGACCTTACCTGCACCGAAAGCGCCCGACAAGGCCTTTAGCCCGACAAACAGATAAACCGTACCGCCGAGAACTGCCGTAACGATAGTTGACACCATGCCGAATGTTGTATCTGTGTGCAAAAAGACACTATGTATCCTACGGACCGCGCCGAATACACGCTCCCGCATTTCCTCATAGATCAACGGCTTTTCGTGATAAATACGTATATCCTCGCCGCTGCCGCTTTCGTTGAGCACACGATCATAGTAATACTTCCAAAGAGCATTTACCTTTCCCCTGCTTTCGTGAGCCTTAAAGCGGCGTTTGACCGCCGCATCATTGGCAACGATGCTCAGAAAGATCAGTACGAGCACAAACAATGCAAACATTATGCCGAATACGGGCGAATCAACGACCTTCAATATGCCGTGCAATTCTGCTTCAGATTTACTCATAACCATACCGGACGACATACTGACAGCGATAACCACAGACAACACGTTGGCTATTATTTTGCTTACCTGCCAGGCCTGGGACGAAATACCCATAAACAAGTCGGAGTTATCCTCTACCCTGCTGAGCAAGGCCGCGACTTCAGCGCTTTCCGCCTGAGCGAAATCAAGTGAAAGCGCTTTTCCGGTAAGCATAGCCTCACGTCTGAAATAACGGCTGCGGCGCATTATCATAGTCTGACGCATAAACAGCCGTCTGATTACCCAGATAACCAGCACCGAGCTCACCGCAAGCAACGCATAGCGAAGCGGTACTGCAAAAGGAAGCTTTTCACTGAGAGCCGTTATTACCCTGCCTGAAAAATAGGCGGAAGTATATGCCGCGATCTGAGGCAATAGCTCAGACATGATCTCACACAGTATGTAATACTTGCCGCTTATAACTTTTGAAAGCTTTATCCCTTTCCATTGGAGCCTAAGCTCTTCACGCAGCTTGCTCACTCCTCCACCTCCTCGTAATAGCGGCTTTGCAGGCGGAATAGATCCGCATATTTTCCATCTTTTTCCATTAGCTCATTGTGAGTCCCGCTTTCGGCTATTTTCCCGTTTTCAACAAGGATTATACGGTCGCAAAACCGCGTTGACGACAGGCGGTGAGAAATGTAAAAGCTTGTTTTACCGGTTGCAAATGTGCTGTACTGGCGGTAAAGATCGTTTTCGGCAATAGGGTCAAGCGCAGCCGTCGGCTCATCAAGAATGAGTATCGGCGCATATGATTTATAAAGTGCCCTTGCAAGCAGCAGCCGCTGCTGTTCACCGCCCGAAAACGATACGCCTCCCTCGTGTATCTCGTGCACCATCAGCGTATTCTCCTTATCGGGCAGGCTCTGCACTTTGTCATAAATATTTGCAAGACGCATACATTTTTCAAGCAAAGCCCGGTCTATTTTATCCTCTTCACACAGCGCTATGTTTTTTGCAACGGAAGCCGGAAGAATATTCACCGTCTGAAAAACAGTTGCAAACAGGCGGTAATAATCATCGCGGTTAAAATCCCGGCTGTCTTTCCCGTTAATCAGTATCTGACCTCTCTGCGGCAGCAGAAGACCGCAAAGCAGCTTGACAAGCGTCGATTTGCCGGCTCCGTTTTCGCCGACGATCGCAACACGTTCGCCGGGGTTTACCGTAAGGCTGAAATCCTCGATCGTTGCTTTTTCAGCCTCTTTATATGAAAAGCTCACGTTTTTAAACTCTATTTTACACGGCAGCTCATCATCAGACGGAAGCGATATCCCGCCTGTTTTTCTCATAGTATCTTTTAAATCAAGAAAACTGCGGTAATCGCTGACGTAATGGGTTCCCTCAAGCAATTCCGAAAACATATCCACAAGCCTGCTGAGCCATTCGCCGAAGCCGGTGATCGCGCCGAAATAAAGCGCAAAATCGCCGATACTCATATCGGTGTTGAGCTTCAGATATATCAGATAAGCATAAGCGCCCAGACTGATTCCGAACTTCAGCACGTCTTCAAGCAAAACATTATAAAGGTGTCCCGTGTTTTCCCTTTTTAAAAGCTCTGTAACCTCTGACAAATGGGTCTGAGTCTTTTCTTCAAGCATGGGCTGCATTCCGTAAACGCGTATATCCTTTGCTTCGGAAAAATCCTTGGAACGGAAGGATACATATCTCATCCGCAGTATCGCCGCCGCACGGGTATCCTTGAGCTTATCACGGAATTTCTGCAACAGCTTCCAACCGACAGCGCTCAGACTGTAACACGCGATGAGCACGGGGATGAACCAAACGTTGCATTGGACTATGATCGCCGTGAAAGCAGAAAATCCGAAAAAAGCAGAAAACATACGGATATTGATCTCAATATACATATCCGTTCCATTGCCCTTCTGCAGGGAATCGCGTGCTTTTTCCCGCTTCACCCGGGTACTGTTGAATACAAAATTGTGATAATCCATATCCATAGCTTTTTCATACAGCTTTGGCTGCCAATAGCAGAATTCGGTAACGAGCCGCTTGTTATTACAGTAAGCATTCAGAAAACCCGAAAGCACTTTGGCGGCAACAAACAACAGTGTCGCCGAGCCGACGCGGGTAATAAGCTGTAAAGCGTCAGTCTGATCCTCGATGCAGTCCAGCACAATTTTAGGCAGGAACGACGCAATTACCGCGGCAATCGCATCCATCGGCGAATAAATCACAGCGGCAATAATATACGCCTTGCTGTACCGCCACTGCTCGGTTACAATATACCGAAGATTACTCAGATAGCCGTATGAGCCTTTTTCTTTCTTTTTCATAATCATCCTCACAAATAAAAATCAGCATCTCTGCCGGAGATGCCGCATGAATAAATCCGTTCAATCAACTTGATAAATACATAATCCCTGCTTAAACGAAGATTTGATTTATGATAACATATTTAAAAAAAGCTGTCAATATTTTTATAAGATATCAAATACAATAGCAAATATAATACAACAACTCCGGAGCCAGCACGGTTCCGGAGATTTTTTACGCTTTTTCGATTATTCCTCCCAGCCCTCGGATTTCAGGAATCTGCTGTATCTCGGGCGCGAGAGGGCTGAGATCGCAAGGCCGATAACGCAGATGACACACCAGCTGATAAGGGTCGCCGTCCAGCCCGATTTTTCAGTCAGATACGCAAAGCCGTATGCCGAGAGCGCACTGCCGACGTAGGTGAAGGAATTGACTATTCCCGAAATGGTGGAGAGCCACCTGTATTTTACAAATCTGTCGGGCATATGGCTTATTAGCATAAAATTGATGCCGTGCATACAGCCGACCATGAACGCCGTCATCATAACAGCCGCCAGCCGCACGCTGTCCTTTGTCAGCAGCAGGACTGCGGAAGCCGCAAGCGCCGCCGCCCATATTATCACCGACGCGCTCAGCTCGTTCGGGACTCTCCTGTGGAGCCTTGAAGCTATCAGCAGGCAAACCACCGTGAATACCGGCAGGATGACCGATGAAAGAATGGACGTGGAGGTGTCCAGATGATACACCTGATTTATGTAGACCGGAAGCCAGGTGGTTATACCGTCCCTGAGCGTACCCATGGAGACAATCACAACGAATATCGGGATCAGACCCGATCTTGCCATAAGCCCGAAGAGGTTGCCGGTTTTAAGCTCCGCAGTCTGCGCCGCAGTCTCGCCGGATATTTCAATATTCCTTGACAGGACTATCCATATAACGGCTATGACAAAGGTTATGAGAGCCGAGGCGTAGAACACCGTGGTGTAGCCGCCGAGCCTGATGAGAAGCGGAGCGACGAGGTATATCATTATCGTTGCCAGCGAGGAGCCGCCTATGACTATGACGGAACCGCGCTTGTAGTCCTCGCCCTTGAGATTTCTCGCAAGGAGCATTATCAGCGGAGGCCATATCATTGACTGGAAAAAGCCGTTGACGCACCATATGAAGGTCATCACGGATATGTTGCCGGAAAGGCCGGTCAGCACGTTGCACAGCGCACTGCCGGAAAGGCCGGTGAAGATCACCCATCGCGCCGGTATCTTGTCGCCGAGGAAGCCGCTCGATATCTGCCCGACTCCGTAGGTTATAAACGCACCGGTTATGGCAATGCTCGCGGCGCTTTTTGATACGGAGAGCGCCTGAATTATTTCCGCGAGCACGGCTGCGTAGTTCACACGGCAGATATAGCTCGCGAAATAGACCATTCCCCCGAGGATCGAAAAAGCCAGCGGAGACATATTCCTTTCACTGATCCTGTTAAACGACATTTACTTTAACCTCCTGTTGCCGCCCGGTCCGGAAACCTTACTTCTTATGCGCCTCTTCAAAATCGTTGTATGTTTTAATATCCGGACCGTTTGAATCAAGCTCTTGCTTGAATTCACAGTCGCTCGAAAAAAGCGTCTTGAGCCTCCCCAGAACCGAAAGTCCGACCACCATATGCCTGTATCCGTTGCAGCAGTCGCAGTAAAACACGTCTCTGCTGAATTGAAGATCCCTGTGCCTGAAATCCACACCGGTTATTCTGTTTAACCTGTCGATACACAGGGACTTGTTGCTTGAATTGTAAAGCTGTATCATCTCTTTTACCTTACCCGGATTCATCAACGATCACCCGCTTTTATAATGAATTTGGATTTTGCAGCAGCTATGCTTCGATATTATACCACATCGGAAGCCGGAAAAAGATCGAAAAAAGTCTTATCCGGGATCTCAGCGGAAAAATCAGCTTTTCAGCTCCCCTTTTTTACCTCTACGCCGGAATAAAGGATGGAATGTATGTAGTCCGTCGTCTCGTCCCAGTCGAGAATGAGAACCTCCTTGCCGTCCTTCATCGTCAGCTTGGTGGCGTTGTGGGGTATGATATCCGGAGTTATACTCCAGTTCAGATAGGTCTGGAGCTGGCCGGCGTACTGGACAAGCTCACTCTTGGAGAAATTCGTATTGACGTACGGGAGGACGTGCTCCATAAAATTGAGCTTTTCAGAGAGGGTCATCTTCTCCGCTTCG
The DNA here is from genome assembly GCA_017450135.1 of Clostridia bacterium. Taxonomy (GTDB): domain Bacteria; phylum Bacillota; class Clostridia; order Oscillospirales; family Acutalibacteraceae; genus CAG-488. Next base: position 10,967 of record JAFSXA010000088.1, read on the forward strand.
GCGCAGATGGCCTTGAGTATCTTCCGCTGTCGACCTGTTCTGACCCTGTCCGAATCCGTCTTTCTCAGCCTTGCGTAGCGCAGAGCCTGCTTGCCGTTCATGGTATACTCTCCGGCGGGCAGATCTTTATCAAAGGCGAAGGAGGCCTCCGCCGCGCTCATTTTGAGCTTTACGCCTCCGAGGGCGTCGACTATGGCGCTGAAGCCGTCGAAATCCGAGGAGATATATCTGTCTATCCTTATTTTATAATTCAGCTCGATGGTATCTATCAGGGTCTTTGCCGCACCGTAGGCGTGGGCTGTGTTGAGCCTCTTGTTCCCGTGATCCGGTATCGCGACGTAGGTAGCCCTTGAGAGCGAGACCATCTTTACCGTCTTATTCTTTTTGTTGACCGATATGATAATTATCGCGTCCGAACGCGGAAGCACCGCGCCCTCGAACATGACCTTTTCCGCGTCGCCGGCGTCGTAGCCTATCAGCAGGAGGTTGAAAACGTCGTCGCTGTACCAGGGGCCGTCGCTCTCCGTAATATTCTTCTCGATTTCCTCGTTGGCTTTTTTCTGAATTTCCTTGCCGGCGTTCAGGACGTTATTGTCCTCGGATTCCGGTATTATCTTACTGATTATTGAAGAAAATACGGAGGTCTTCTTCTTTTTCGTTTTCACGGAGGACTTTGAATTGCCTGTCCCTGCCTTTTCCTTTGTACCGTTTGTCCCGCTGTTGGCCGGAGCTTCATCCCCGTCCTCCGGGGCTTCCTCATCCTCCGTGATGATCTCATAGTCTGCGATGTCGAAGTCTATCTCTTCCTCCTCGTCAAGGTTCTCGTCCACCTTGCCGGTGACGTCGCCGTAATTGACCTTGTTGAGATAGTGGTTGGCTATTCCCGCCGCAGTACCCGCCAAGGCCGCCAGCACGATAAAAGCGCACAAGCAGATGATGAACACTCTCTTCTCGACCGTCTTTTTGGAACTGTTATCACTGCCGTCCTCTGCGCTCAGCCGCTCTATGGCCTTGCCCACGCGGTCGGATCTTCTCTTGTTGAAATAATCAAACACCATATTAATTACCCGAAAACCAAATCAATCCTTAAGATACGCCTCAAGCCTGTAGATCGGCTTATCCATCTCGGTGAAGCGCGTTTCATACTCCGTCATGATATTCCCCTCGAAGCCGCTGTTGTGCAGGTCGAGGGTCACGTTCTTCAGCGTGAAGCCGTATTCCGATAGCTCCTCAACGGAGAACTCAAAAAGCCCGCGGTCGTCGGTCTTCATATGTATTTCCGCTCCCGGGAGCATCAGGCTGTCGTAGATAGCGAGGAAGCTTCTGTGGGTGAGCCTGTGCTTGGCGTAACCCTTTTTTGGGAAGGGACACGAAAAATTCAAAAAAATACCGCTGATCGACTTTTCCGGAATAAAGCAGTCGAGGTACTCTGCGGAGCATTTCAGAAACCTTACGTTTTCAAGCCCTCTCTGAGCCGCGCCCTCGCACGCAGCGACGATCACGTTTGCGCTTTTTTCAATGGCGAGCAGATTCCTCCCGGGATGAGCGGCGGCGTACTCGCAGGCAAATCTGCCCTTGCCGCAGCCGACCTCCATGTAGACGGGATCGTCGTTCCCGAACAGCGCGCCGAGCTCCAGACAGCTCGTTTTCACCGGAGTCTCCCGGCGATCCTTGACCTCCGGTTCGGCGACGGTCAGAAGCTCGCCACAGGCGTTGAGCCTTGATTCAAGATTCTTTTTCTTTCTCATTCGCATAGAAATACCCCGTGAATAAATAATAATGATTATTATACTATTTTATTGCGTCACCGTCAATATCTTAAATGCAGGGAAAACAATAATGCTTGACAAAATAATAAAAAGAATATATAATTCCCTCAGAGAGTGTGATAAATAGAGGTGGTAACACGGTAATTCGTCCTCTGTCTTTAGGGCGTGCGATACATGAGCTGCACGATCTTCAGGCAGGGCTTTTTTTGTCACAACAAATGAAAGGATGATACTCATGAAAATCTACGATGAGCTTGTCGCGAGAGGACTTATCGCGCAGGTGACCGACGAAAAGGAGATAAAGGAGCTTATCAACAACGGCAAGGCCGTATTCTACATCGGCTTTGACCCGACGGCCGACAGTCTGCACGTCGGGCACTTCATGGCGCTCTGCCTCATGAGGCGCCTGCAGATGGCGGGCAACAGACCCATAGTTCTGCTGGGCGGCGGCACGGGCATGATCGGCGACCCCTCCGGAAGAACGGACATGAGGAAGATGCTGACCAAGGAGGATATCGACCACAACATCGCCTGCTTCAAGGAGCAGATGAGCCACTTCATCGAATTCGGCGAGGACAAGGCGATCATGGTCAACAACGCGGACTGGCTGCTCGACCTGAACTACGTCGACGTTCTGCGCGAGGTCGGAACGTGCTTCTCCGTCAACAATATGCTGCGCGCCGAGTGCTACAAGCAGAGGATGGAGAAGGGTCTGAGCTTCCTCGAGTTCAACTATATGATAATGCAGAGCTATGATTTCTACCACCTCTTCAAGGAATACGGCTGCAATATGCAGTTCGGCGGCGACGACCAGTGGTCGAATATGCTCGGCGGCACCGAGCTTATCAGGAAGAAGCTCGGCAAGGACGCATACGCCATGACCATCACCCTCCTGCTGAATTCCGAGGGCAAGAAGATGGGCAAAACCGCGTCCGGCGCGGTCTGGCTCGACCCGAAAAAGACGAGCCCCTACGAATTCTATCAGTACTGGAGGAACGTCAGCGACGCGGACGTGCTCAAATGCATAAGGATGCTCACCTTCCTCGATCTTGACGAGATAGACAGGATGGACAAGTGGGAGGGTCAGCAGCTCAACGAGGCTAAGGACATCCTCGCGTTCGAGCTGACAAAGCTTGTTCACTCCGAGGATGAGGCGCTCAAGGCGAGGGAGGCCTCGAGGGCTCTCTTCGGCGGCGGCGCAAGCTCCGAGAATATGCCATCCACGACTCTCACCGCCGAGGATTTCCGTGACGGCAAGATAGATATCCTCGACGTCCTGCTCAAAACCGGCATCACCAAATCGCGCGGCGAGGGCAGACGCCTTGTCCAGCAGGGAGGCATTTCCGCCGACGATGAAAAGGTCACCGACATAGGTCTGGCTTTCACGGCGGAGGAGCTCGCCTCCTCACCCGTCATTATAAAGAAGGGCAAGAAGGTCTTCCATAAGATCGAGGTTAAATAAAACAACAGGCAAAAGGCCGCCGATACGGAAAGAAAGTGTTCTTCCGGTCGGCGGCTGATTTTATTTGCATTTCACGGATTTTGTGTAATTGATAAACCGGGGTTTGTTGAAGTGAAAGATAGAGCATATTTTCGCCTCCCTTGTGTAAAGGGAGGTGGCACGCCGCAGGCGTGACGGAGGGATTGTAAAGTTAAAAAACCGCGCAAAATAAGAGTTCATTTATTGAAAAGACAACCCCTCAGT
>JAFSXA010000089.1 GCA_017450135.1 Clostridia bacterium
GACGCTATCTGAAAAGCAAAAACAATCCCACAGTCATGCTATCGCATGACAGCTCCCTTAACACAAGGGAGCCTTTACTTGGCCTAGTTCGGTCAATGTTCATGACACCAATAGCGTTTTGAGTTTTCAGTAAAACGATTTTTGCCGTGCGCCATAAAGGCGCACACAATCAGAATCAAGGCAAAAACGTTATCCCACAAAAAACCGTGAAGATCGAAATATTTATTCAAATTCTTTCGCTACCGTTTTCAGCAGCTCTCTGATCTCAAGCTTCTGCGGACAGGCTTCCTCGCACATTCCGCACTCAATGCAATCGCTCGCCTTGCCGTGGCCGTCTTTTGTGATCGCGCTGTTATAATAAAAAGACTGGTTCCAGGAGGCAAAGTTTTTACGCGTGTTCATCAGTGCAAACATATCCGGTATGCGGATATCCCTGGGGCATTTATTCTGCTCCACACAGTAGCGGCAGGCGGTGCAGGGAATAAGATCCTGCGAGCGTATAATATCGCACACCCTGTCTATCGCGTCGCGCTCCGCATCGCTCAGCGGCCGGAAGCTCTCCATCGTGGCGGCGTTATCCTTCATCTGCTCGGTATTGCTCATGCCGGAGAGAACCATTTTGACATTCGGGAAATCCGCCGCGTATCTCACCGCATAGCTCGCATTAGAGCCGCCGCCGAGCTCCCTCAGGATTTTGTCCGCCTCGGCGGGCAGATTTACAAGAGTGCCGCCCTTGACCGGCTCCATTACAATGACCGGCTTGCCGTGCTTTTCGCAGACCTCATAGACGTTTTTAGAGTCAACAGAAGCGTCGCGGTAATCGACGTAATTCAGTTGGATCTGAACGATCTCAAGCTCGGGATAATCCGTAAGTATACGGTCGAGCACCTCCGCCTTATCGTGGAAGGACAGCCCGACGTGCCTGATTTTCCCCTCCGCCTTCAGGTCGAAGGCCGTCTCGTATGCACGGCACTTTTTGAACTTCTCATAGTTCGAGGCATTCTGCGAATGCATAAGATAAAAATCAAAGTAATCTACTCCGCAGAGCTTGAGCTGTTTTTCAAAAAACGGCCGGATATCGCTCTCCTTTTTGAAATAGGGATCGGTCAGCTTGTTGGTGATAAGATAACATTCCCTGTCAAATCTGTCGGCGACGCAGGTCTTGAACGCCACCTCGCTTTTGCCGTCTATGTATCCGTGCGCAGTGTCAAAATAATTGAAGCCGTGCACGAGAAAAGTGTCGACCATTTCTTTTGTCTGCTCAATGTCGACATCGTCGCCCTTCATCGGAAGACGCATCAGCCCAAAGCCAAAGTTCTTTTTTATTTCAGGAAAATTTTTCATTGTTTATACCACTCTTTTTTGCAGTGTTTTTAATTTTTGACGCAGCAGTAATATCCCTGCTTCGACGTCGTCCGTTTCTGCGACCGTCGACTCCATCGGGCACTGTCCCGTTCCGTCGCGGTTGATTATTTTTTTCACGAGCACTCTGCAGCCGCAGCGTATACCGTGCGCCTTCAGAAAGCTCATTCCGCTCTCGGAGGCGACGTCAGCCCATACCTCCGCTGCGCCGAGCTTCACAAAGAGCATCGCGGCGGCCTTGCCCACGATTTTATCAGCCGCGCTGCAGCCCCGGAGGTCGCGTCCCTCATCAATAAGGCCGAGCAGCGAAGCTACGCCCCTCCTGTCGTCCGTGATGACATTTCCGCCCGAGCAGAGCGCAACGGAATGACCCGGCAGACTTTTTTTCGCAAGCTCTATATCAGTCATTCTTTTTCTCCCTGACCAAAAAGGCGCGTATCACGAGGATTATCAGAGGCGTAACGACCGCCTGCAGGAGCAGACCCCACTTGCCGGCCGCTATCTGACTCCATACCATCTGCGGCGTAAGCGCGGTAAGGCTGTTGAAGATGACCGTGAGCAGCAGAAAAGCTCCTCTTCCGCAGAGCTGAGCGGCGATCACCGCCGGAAAGGCCCACAGACCGTTGCGGTAGATCTTCCCAGAGAACAGACCGGAGACAAGCGCGAAAATCAAAAGCTCCGCAGTCATAAACGGGAGTCTTGCCGCCGGAGGCATCGGGCTGCCCAGAAGCGAGGTTATTGCAAAGCTGACTATCGGCGAGGCCGCGCCTGCGATCGCGCCGTATTTCCAGCCGAGCAGACAGCCGCCCAAAAGGACGGGTAAATACATCGGCAGCCACTGAACTCCGCCGGGCTGGCCAAGAGTCAGATGGACAAGCTGCGGCAGAGCCACCGCGAGCGCGATAACTCCAACGATCACGAGCGACCTGACGGTCACCTTTTTGCCGGTTGCGGCATTCCTTGCGCTGAGTACATTTTCTATCATATCAAAACCTCCTTTAATATCTGAATCAAGTTTAACAAATATTTACATAAAAAGCAAGTTTATTATATTAAGAACTCAGAAGCAAATCAAAAAATACAAGGCGCGAAAACCATCAATCTCCGCACCTTGACCTGATTTAATTATTTATATTTTTGGCCGAATCCCGCAGCACTGATATACACGAGCGCACTATTCCGCAAAATCCGCCGCGCTTATCATCCGCGAAAAAAGCTCGGAGGAGATCTCAAACACATCCGCGCCGATCTTTTTGATCTCGTCGCTGCCGGTCGAGCAGAGGTCGGCAAACCTGGCTCCGATATTTTCGCTTGCGCTTCCGCTCTTTTTCAGGGCGAGCAGATAAAACGTGAACGCGCCCCCGTCGGAGATATTGTCATAATAGCCGCGCTCGTTGAGCTTGAGATAATCATACATCGCGTTGACCGCCGAATCCGAAAGGAATTCGGACTTTATCAGCTCGCGCAGCTTATACTCCGCAGTGAAGGTCATCAAAACGCGCATCTGATACAGGAGCGACGCCGAAGTATGGCTGCTCAGACCCAAAGACTTGTCCTCCGGCGTGACCTGAGCCATCTTTACGCCGAGAGCCTCCGCCTTTTCGATGTTGCCGTTGGTTTTGTTGCGGCGGATATCCTCGGAGAGGGCTTCAAAGTCGCCGTTTTCTCCGCTGTTCTTTCTGACATAAATTTTAATATCGTTGTCTTCAGGCATATCGTTTCTCCCGGACTTTATTTTTCACCGACGGCCACCTTTGCCTTATGCTGCCTGCGGTTCTTTGCTTTATAATTCATAAAATCGTTGAATTTATCCTCCGGCGTGATATATGTGCCGATTGTGACGCACTGCTCGTTGTAGCGACCCTTGAATACACTGCCGCCGACCGTTATCATATTCTTGCCCTCGGCATAATCCATAAGCTCCTTCGACGTCCCGTCGTCGCACCCGGGATGCCATATCTCCAGGCCGTCAAGTCCGTTTTCGGCAAGCCTTTCTATTACGTTCGTGCCGGAGAAGCTGCACGCCCGGGCAAGCACGGCTATTCCGCCGGCCTCGTGGATCGCTTCGATGATTTCCACGGGGTCGGGGAGCTTGGGTCTTACTATAATATTCTTAGAGCTCCTTGAATTGAAAAGCTCGTTATAAAGCTCGCCGTAAAGCTCGGTCGTCATTCCGCTCTCTACAAGCGCCGCCATGATATGTACCGGATAAACGTTGGTTGAGCCCTGTGCACATTTGAGCACCAGATCCGGGGTAATGGGATATCTCTGCGCCGCCTTGAGCATCATATACTGCGCCGCCCGTTTTCTCGCCGCAAGGTTACGGTGGCACAGACCCTCGAGCCTGTCGGGGGAATCGTTCAGGTAGCTGAGGATATGTACCTCCCTCTCGCTTTCGCTGTCATATGACGAAAGCTCAACGCCCTGAATGACGTTTATGCCATGACGTTCGCCGATAAGCTTTGCCCTTGTGGTTCCCGCCAGACAATCAAGATCGGTAATTGCTATAGTATCAACTTCTCTTTTTTTTGCAAGCACAATAAGATCGTCGATTCCCATGGAACCGTCTGATAATTTTGTGTGGCAGTGTAGATCTCCCCTCATGATAAGAATAACCCTCCCGGTTTTAAGACAAAATATTTCTGTATATATTATAACTCCACAAAATCAAAAATGCAAGGCGTATTTTAAACAATATTTTGTCTGTTTTCGGGAGTTTCAGCAAAAGCTGCTCTCTATGAGCTTGGAGCATTGGGCGGGAGAATATACCCATCTGTCTATATGCTCAGTCTCCGTATAATACCTCACCGGCGGCGTCGGGTACTCCGCCTGGAATGCGTCCACGATTATCAGCTTGATCTTCATGCGCTCCGGCAGCATACTCTTTATATACACCCCGGCATGACAGCCTGCGGTTATCCCGTCCGAATACTCGGCAAGGCCGGCAAGATTGGGTGTCAGCTCCACAAAGATGCCGTAGCTCTCTATCGAGCGCACTATGCCCGGCACGGTTTCGCCTGCGGAAAACTCGCTTGCGTTCTGTTCCCATGTTCCGAGCAGCTCCTTGTGGGAAAATGTGAGCCTACCCATCTCGTCAATGGACTTGACCACCACCCGTATCATCTGACCGAGGCTGAACCTTACCGAGGGATGCGGTATTCTGGAGACGGATATGCTGTCAATAGGAAGCAGGCCGTTGATGCCTGCGCCTATGTCGAGAAAGGCGCCGAAGCTCTCCATATGCGACACCCTCGCGCTTATCACGTCCCCGGGATGAAGCCCGGAGATATAATTCGCCAGACACTCCGCCTGCGCCGCCCTTCTGCTGAGGACGGCGTACTCTCTGCCGTCCGAATCCTTGCGAAAGCCTGTTATTTTGAAGGATACCGGCTTGTTCACCCTCGATATCAGTGCAATGTCGCGCACGGAGCCGTCGTCTATCCCCAGCGCTCCCTCCTCACGCGGGATGATCCCGTGCATACAGCCGAGATCGACTCTCAGATTGTGATCCCTGTCGCACATTACGGCTCTGCCCTCAAGCGTAGCGCCCGTTATGCACGCCTCGTGCAGAGCGGCGGGGGAGGACAGGGCGGCACGGTTTGACTGCGTTGAGATCATCTGACCTTCCGGTTTATAATTTTGCATAAATTTTACCACCTTTGTTTTTATACTAATTTATATGGATAGGTTTTACCTTTAATGACAAAACACTATACAACTATGAAAAAACATGATATAATAATATATTATGTAGCAGGTATCAAGGAGGGATATGTTTGGACGTTCGTGTCGGCGACAAGCTCATCATGAAGAAAAATCATCCCTGCGGCTGCAACCGCTTTGACGTTTTGCGCTCCGGAATGGATTTTCGTATACGCTGTGAAAAATGCGGCAGAGAGGTCATGGTTCCGCGCGTTAAGGCGGAAAAAAACATCAAAAAAATAATCCATCCCGACAGCGAGGAATAATATATGCTTGACAAACTCAACTCCATTGAGGAACGTTTTGAAAAAATAAACAGCGACATCTGCGAGCCGGATATCGTGTCCGATATGGAAAAATACACCGCGCTTATGAAAGAGCTGAAAACGCTCACCCCGATAGTCGAAAAATACCGCGAGTATAAAAAGGCGGACGCCGACCTCAACGAGGCTAAGGAGCTGCTCGACGCGGGCGGACTTGACAAGGACTTCCGCGAAATGGTGCAGGAACAGTTTGACGAGTCGCGCACACGGCTCGACGAGATCCGCTCCGAGCTGAAGATCCTGCTTCTTCCCCGCGACCCGAATGACGACAGAAACGTTATAATAGAGATCCGTTCCGGCGCCGGCGGCGAGGAATCTGCCCTCTTTGCAAACACGCTGTTCCGTATGTATTCAATGTACGCCGAGCGCAGAGGCTGGAAGCCCGAGGTGCTCAGCGCCGCGCCCACGGAGCTCGGCGGCTTCAAGGAGATAAGCTTTATGATCTCCGGCGACGGCGCGTATTCACGCTTTAAATTCGAGAGCGGAGTCCACCGCGTTCAGCGCGTGCCGGAGACTGAATCTCAGGGGCGCATACACACCTCCACCGCGACCGTAGCCGTACTGCCCGAGGCGGACGAGGTGGATATCGAGATAAATCCCGCCGATCTGCAGATAGACACCTTCCGCTCAAGCGGAGCAGGCGGCCAGCATATCAACAAGACCGAATCCGCCATCCGGATAACGCATATCCCCACGGGGATCATCGTGGAATGTCAGGATGAGCGCAGTCAGCACAAGAACAAGGACAGAGCCATGAAAATCCTCCGCTCCAGAATCCTCGACGCGGAGCGTGAAAGGCAGAACCGCGAAATAGCAGGCGAGCGCAGATCGCAGGTCGGCACGGGCGACCGCAGCGAGAGGATACGCACATATAACTTCCCTCAGGGCAGAGTTACCGACCACCGCATCGGTCTGACGCTGTACAAACTGGAAGCCATACTCAACGGCGATCTTGACGAGCTCATCGACGCTCTGATAACCGCAGACACCGCCGAAAAGCTCAAAAGCGGAATTTAACGAAAGGACGCCGGGCCGTGCCGCCTGACGAACGGTGCATAGCTTTGAAAACCAAGCTGTTCAAAATCACCTCTCCGGATGACAAGGCAATAGACGAAGCGGCCCGGATACTCAGGGGCGGCGGACTTGTCGCAATGCCGACCGAAACCGTATACGGCCTTGCCGCCAATGCGCTGGATCCCGCTGCCGTTGCAAACATTTTCAAGGCCAAGGGCAGACCCATGGACAATCCGCTGATAGTTCACATCAGCAGGTTTGAGCAAATTTACGATCTTGTATCGTCCGTGCCGGAACAGGCAAAGAGGCTTGCCGAGGCTTACTGGCCGGGGCCGATGACGATAATACTGCCGAAGTCCGGTCTGATCCC
>JAFSXA010000090.1 GCA_017450135.1 Clostridia bacterium
CCGTCAGAGGCTTTCAGCCGCGCCTCGTTTGCCGAGGATGCGTGCAGCACCGAGCCGAAGCGGATCCGGGGGAGGAGAGATCTGATCTTTTCAAAGCTGCCGCCGGTCGATGAAACTATGAGCGCGTTCAGCACGTTTCTGTCCTTAGGCATCGCCATCCCTCCTCGTGCAAATACTTTTTCAGATAAAACATAAAGCGTTTTTCGTCGCCTTAAGGGGGCAATAGCCCCTAAAACAATGAAAAACGCTTTAAAAATATTCAATTGAAGTGCCGAAAACAAAAAACAAACTACGGACTGTATTATAGCTCATGTTTTTCTGATTGTCAATAGTTTTTTATAAAAATCTAAAATTTTTGTTAAAGACAATACCGCACAATTCAGGTGTACTGATCGTGCGGTCTGCCTTTATCTTAATTAAGCGGCCGGGGTGTGAAAGACTGAGGTCAGCGCCGTGCCCTTGCCGCGCCAGACGTTCAGCGGTGTGATGGAGACAGAATAGTCTGTGTCCGGTGTAAGCCCGTCTATCGTGCAGGAGAGCGTTTCGGGCATCGGCTCGAAATAGTATTCGGAGTATATCTCTTTTTCGATTTTATTCAGGCGTTTATTTGATTTCATCACCTGAATACGGTAACCGTAAACGCATACGTCGTCCTCCGCCTGAGGGAAGGAAACCGTGACGGAATCAGCCGTCGCTTTTGCCGTGATTTCGTCGCCGTCTTCAAAATACGGCAACGAGGCTGTTTTTTTGCGGGCAGAGGTATAAGCAAAGGATGACGGATCGGAAGGGTCGTGGATCATATACGTCAACTGCTTTTCGGGATCGTCCGTGGTGGAGGGGGTCTTCATGAAATCCTCCGTCAGAATATTGAAGGGCATAATGCGCACGCGGTTGTCGGCGTCCACCTCCACGATATGGTACTGGGCGGCGTTGCGAGCACCGGCAGGTATCGTATCATCACCAATATCGCGCTCCATCTCAAAGTAATTCAGCGTGCCCGTTCCGACCTGCGTATAGCTGTTCTGCCAGATCGTCAGAGGATTGTTTATCGGCCCGTGGGAATGGCCGGAGAAATTGATAACCTGCGGATATTTGGCGTACACCGTGTGCAGCGGCAGCGACATCTGCGTAGCCCAGCTGCGGCTGACATATACGGTGTTCCAGATGTGTCCGTGCTGCATGGTGAAGATCGGTTTGTCCGGGTCGTCCGCAGAGGCCTTGCGCAGCTGTGCGGACAGCCAATTCAGTTGAAGCGGCGTTTGCCAGGTATCTCTCGGATCGGGCGAGATACCGATTATATGGAAGCCCTTTACCACCACGTGCTTGTCCAATTGCTCGCCCATGTTGCGCACATAGCCCTCGTGTCCGGTCGTTCCGAATTCGTGATTGCCCATTATGGTGATGAATTCAGTCCCGTCCCGCAGGTTTTCGTTCACCACATTTTTCAGGATCGCATATTCCTCATCGCTTCCGGAGTCGCAGTTGTCGCCTGCCAGCAGCACCGCGTCAAGAGACCTGTATGACTCATGGCTGTCTGCGTATCTGTAAGCCGTCTGAAAAAGCTTGGCTAAGCGTTTGGTGTTGGTATTGTCTGACACGGAAATATGCACGTCTGATGCAATGGCAAAACGGAAAACGGGGAAAAAAGTATCCTCGATTTCCACCTCCAGCTCCGTCTCAAGCTCCTTTTGACGCTTCTTTGTCACAGGCGACAAACCCGTCACGAGCATCAACAGCGCCATCGGCAGACAAAGAACAGCAAAAAATCTCCTCCATGAAAACATATTAAAACCTCCTTATTTTTAAAATTATACCACGGCAGCGTGTTAAAAGCAATTGAATTCTTTGACTTGTTCGCGCCGTTCCCGCAAGGCAGTTTGAGTTATTCCGATATCTTTTTTCTGATAATATTTTATTTTTAAAAAGTTTTATTTTTTTAAAAACAGTGTTGACAAAGCCTAAACACGGTAGTATAATTGCACCATTGAAACGGCAATGGGGTCGGGTCTTGACCACACCTGCCGTTTCTTCTTTATATTTGCATACAGGCGGCAAAGGCGTCGCGGTTTTATAACTGCGCCCTTTGCCGCTCTTATTTTTTGAAAGGAGAACACATTATGAACAGTGTTACAGAACTTTTTGCGTCGGAGGTTTTCGGCGAAACCGTCATGAGGCAGAGACTGCCCAAGGAGATCTTTGCACAGCTTCAGAATACCATCAAGGGAGGCCACAAGCTCAATCCCGACGTTGCCAATGTTGTTGCAAACGCCATGAAGGACTGGGCTATCGAAAAGGGAGCCACTCATTTTACGCACTGGTTCCAGCCGCTGACGGGCGTTACCGCTGAGAAGCACGACAGCTTTATCTCGCCCACGTCCGAGGGTAAGATCATAATGGAATTCTCCGGCAAAGAGCTTATCCACGGCGAGCCGGACGCGTCGAGCTTCCCTTCGGGCGGTTTGAGGGCTACGTTCGAGGCGAGGGGTTATACAGCGTGGGATCCCACGTCATACGCCTTTATAAAGGACGGCACGCTCTGCATCCCCACAGCGTTCTGCTCCTACGGAGGCCAGGCGCTCGATAAGAAAACTCCGCTCCTGCGTTCCATGGAGGCAATTAACCGTCAGGCGCTCAGAGTTCTCAGACTCTTCGGCTCGGACGCGTCCATGGTCAAGACGACGGTCGGCCCCGAGCAGGAGTACTTCCTGATAGATAAGGATCTCTACGACAAGAGAAAGGATCTTATTTTCACCGGCAGGACCCTCTTCGGTTCAAAGCCGCCCAAGGGTCAGGAGCTTGAGGATCACTATTTCGGCTCGATCAAGCCGAGAGTCTCGGCGTTCATGAAGGATCTGAACAGGGAGCTATGGAAGCTCGGCATCCTTGCAAAAACCGAGCACAACGAGGTCGCTCCCGCTCAGCATGAGCTCGCGCCTGTTTTTACCACTACCAACATCTCCACCGACCACAACCAGATGACTATGGAGATTATGAAAAACGTCGCCAAGAAGCACGATCTGGTATGTCTGCTGCACGAAAAGCCCTTTGCCGGAGTCAACGGCAGCGGCAAGCACAACAACTGGTCGATTTCAACGGATACCGGCGTAAATCTGCTTGAACCCGGCGAAACGCCCGCTCAGAACGCCAGGTTCCTGACCTTCCTGTGCGCCGTCATCAAGGCGGTGGACGATTATCAGGATCTACTGCGCATATCTGCCGCAAGCGCCGGAAACGATCACAGGCTCGGCGCGAACGAGGCGCCGCCGGCGGTCGTCTCCATGTTCCTCGGCGATGAGCTGACCGAGGTGCTGAGCTCCATCGAAAAGGGAGAACCACGGGGCTCAAGGCAGAAGG
>JAFSXA010000091.1 GCA_017450135.1 Clostridia bacterium
ATGCTGATGCTCGGCAATCTTTTCCGCGAATGCGGAGTTGTGGAAAGGCTGTCCGACGCGGCGCAAAATGCGCTCAATAATATCGTTGTCATACTGCTGGGCATATCCGTCGGAGCCACGGCTAACGGCCAAAGCTTTTTGCAGCTGAAAACCCTGCTGATAGTCGGTATAGGCCTGCTGGCGTTTTCCTTCTCCACAGTCGGAGGCGTCCTGCTGGGCAAGCTGCTTTACGTTATGACAAAGGGCAAGGTCAATCCCCTGATAGGCGCGGCCGGTGTTTCCGCAGTGCCGATGGCGGCGAGAGTAGCACAGAACGAGGGCAGAAAGTACAATCCCTCAAACTATCTGCTGATGCACGCTATGGGACCCAATGTTGCGGGCGTAATAGGCTCGGCTGTCGCCGCAGGCTTCCTTATGCTGATGTTCCGATAATTATGTAAAAAACAGTAATCATGTAAACAGTTCCACGGAGCGTAGGTTGCTTTTTTAACAGCGCTGATGATATATTATTAAGCGCAAGGAGGCGACATTATGGATAAATACGTTACCGGAGCTGTGATACGCAGACTTCGCGAGAGCAAAAAAATGACGCAGGAGGAGCTTGCCGCCGAAATTTTTGTCAGCAGCAAGGCCGTCAGCAAATGGGAAACGGGGCAGGGCTTCCCGGATATCAGTCTGATCGAGCCGCTTTCGCAGGCGCTTGATATTTCCGTTATTGAGCTGCTCTCGGGCGAGGATATCCGCAACGGGAATAGATCCTGCAACATTGCAAAAAGCAAGTTTTATGTTTGCCCCGTCTGCGGCAACGTGATACAGTCCGTCGGCGAATCGGTGATAAGCTGCTGCGGCATAACCATGCCGCCCGCCGAGGCAGAGGAAGCGGATCGGGATCATATGATACGCATTCAACCGGTGGAGGATGAGTATTACGTTACGGTCGACCACCCGATGAAAAAAGACCACTATATTTCCTTTTTGGCTGCTGTTTCGGACAACGGAGTTCAATTTGTAAAGCTGTATCCCGAATCAAACGCCGAAGCAAGGTTTAAGATCAACCGGGTCAAAAAGGTGTATGCATTCTGCAACCGCCACGGTTTGTTCCGGGAATCGCCGTGATATTATATGCAACAGAATAATGCACTTCTTCCCGAACGATGCGGCAAACGTCCGGAATGGAGTGCATTTTTTATATTTTTCGCACCTGTTAAAAAATCTTAAAAATAAGTATATTTTTTCAAAAAATCATTGAAAATACTGATAAATAAGGTTATAATTAAACAATATATTTTCCAGTTGGATCATCAAGCTTAAAGGAGGAACCGCGAAATGAACTTTGAAGAAAAATTCGGCAAGGAAGGTCTTACCTTTGACGACGTCCTGCTCGTCCCGCGCGAGTCGGATATTCTCCCAAAGGATATCGACATCTCGACAAAGCTCACGTCTTCTATCACCCTCAACACGCCCATACTCACCGCCGCCATGGATACGGTTACGGAAGCGCCCATGGCTATTGCGATAGCGCGCGAGGGCGGCATCGGCATCATACATAAGAATATGACGATAGAGGCGCAGACGCAGGAGGTCGACAAGGTCAAGCGCTCGGAGAACGGCGTTATTGCCGCCCCGTTCAGCCTTACTCCCGATCATTACGCCTATGACGCGGAGAATCTTTGCAAGAAGTATAAAATATCGGGCGTTCCGATCTGTGACAACGACGGAAGGCTCGTCGGTATCCTCACGAACCGCGATATGAGATTCATGACCGATTTCAATGTGAAGATCAGCTCGGTCATGACTAAGGAGAATCTGGTCACCGCTCCCGTGGGAACAACGCTCGAGCAGGCGAAGCAGATACTTATGAAGCACAGGATCGAAAAGCTGCCCCTTGTGGATGAAAAGGGCTTCCTCAAGGGACTTATCACCATCAAGGATATTGAAAAGAGCGTTCAGTATCCAAATTCCTCAAGGGACTCCGGCGGCAGACTGCTCTGCGGAGCGGCGCTCGGAGCTACGGAGGACGTTCTTGAAAGAGCTGCGGCTCTTGCGGAATCCGGAGTTGATATGTTCGTTCTTGATTCGGCTCACGGCCACAGCCGCAACGTTCTCAAAGCCATATCCAAGGTCAAGGCGGCTTTCCCGGACATTTCCCTTGTAGGCGGCAACGTGGCGACCTCCGAGGGTACAAAAGCTCTCATCGACGCCGGCGTAGACACGGTCAAGGTCGGAATAGGCCCCGGCTCGATATGCACGACCCGAATCGTCGCCGGTATCGGTGTGCCGCAGATCACGGCGGTGTATGATTCGGCAAACGAGGCGGCGGCTCACGGTAAAACCGTCATCGCGGACGGCGGCATCAAGTATTCCGGCGAGATAGTCAAGGCCATCGCCGCAGGAGCGAGCGCGGTAATGGTAGGCTCGCTTGTTGCGGGCTGTAAGGAATCGCCCGGTGAGATGGAGATCTATCAGGGCAGAAGCTTCAAGGTCTACCGCGGCATGGGCAGTCTGAGCGCGATGTCGAACGGCAGCAAGGACAGATATTTCCAGGAGGACAACAAAAAGCTTGTCCCCGAGGGAGTCGAGGGTCGCGTGCCTTACAAGGGACTTCTCTCAGACACGATCTATCAGATGCTCGGCGGTCTGCGCTCCGGTATGGGGTACTGCGGTTGTCACAATATCGAGGAGCTAAAGACGAATACAAAGTTTGTCAGGATAACCAACGCCGGCCTTATCGAAAGCCATCCGCATGACGTCTTCATCACCAAGGAGGCTCCGAACTATTCGGCTGTAAAATAACCTGTTAAATAAATCAAGGTGCGGAATTCAAAAATCTCTGCGCCTTGATTTTTGCTGTTATACGCGATATTCGTCACAATGTATTGACATTCGAAGTATAAGGATATATAATTGATTAAAATTTCAGAGTAGGCAGCGGCGCGTTAAGTGTCGGCAGAACGGGGAGTTGTCTGTCGGACGAAAAGATTTCTTGCGGTGCGGCTGCCGCATCCCACTGAATAATATGAGACTGCCCTCCCTATTATTCAATAACGGATGTAGGGAGGTTGTTTTATGAGAAAGAACAGAATAAGGCAGATAGCGGTGCTCTCGATACTGCTTGCAATGGAAATAGTGCTCTCGCGGTTCCTTTCCTTCAGCGTTTGGAACATGAAGATAGGGCTGTCCTTCGTCCCCCTGATGCTTGCGGCTTATCTGTACGGCCCCATAGGCGGTATCCTCGTAGGCGGTCTGGGCGATCTTATAGGTGCGCTCGCTTTCCCGATAGGGCCGTATTTCCCGGGCTTTACCGCGACGGCGGCGTTTTCGGGCTTTGTCTTCGGCCTTGCGCTCAATAAAAAATGCAGCTTCATGCGTATACTCATATCGGTGCTGTTTACTCAGCTCATCAACGGCTTGCTGCTGAATACATACTGGATATCCGTTCTTTACGGCTCCCCATTCGACAAGCTCTTTATTACCAGACTTCCCGAAGCCGCGATTATGATAGTGCTCGAGATAGTGTTTGCCGAGCTGATTTTTGTCAAATTCGACCTGCTGAAAAAGCTGAAGCTTGATTCAAAACAGGGAGCCTGACTCTTTCCGACGTGTTGAAAAGCACGTCTCAGACTGTCGATAAAGGCGCAAGACCATTTGCAATTAGTATTTAAAAATCTATATGACAAATGACATTAAAGATCGGTAATAAAAAGGCAAGCAAAATCTATAACAGTTTAAAACATTGATTATAATAATTGCAAATTCGCCGCTTTTCTGCCCTCTCGCAGTACCTTAGTACAGCTTCGGGTCAGAGAAAGCGGCGTCTTGCATCCTTTCTCAACGTCTGCCAGCGTGCCGAAAAGGTTTTTCGACACGCTGCGATGTGTTGAAAAACACGTCTTTTTTTTACGGTTTTTCTGTGATTGACAAACCGGGGTTTGTTGAAGTGAAAGATAGAGCATATTTTCGCCTCCCTTGTGTAAAGGGCGCGGGTGTCCGGTGGGGGCTGTTGACAAAAAGAGTTACAAAACAGGAAGAAATATGATATAATAAAGGGGAGAAAAAGCAGGGGGAAAC
>JAFSXA010000010.1 GCA_017450135.1 Clostridia bacterium
CTGCTACGCCTCGGGTTATTTTGATTTTGTGTACGAGTGCGCGCTCAAGCTGATAAAGGACGGCAAGGCGTATGTAGACGATCTGAATGCGGACGAGATAAGAGAGTACCGCGGCACGCTCACTCAGCCCGGCAAAGAGAGTCCGTACAGGAACAGAAGCGTTGAAGAAAATCTCGAGCTGTTTTCGCGGATGACTGCGGGTGAATTTGCCGACGGAGAAAAGGTGCTCAGAGCTAAGATAGATATGGCGTCGCCGAATCTCAATATGCGCGACCCGGTCATATACAGGATCTCGCATACCTCTCATCATCAGACGGGGGATAAGTGGTGCGTATATCCTATGTACGATTTTGCCCATCCGCTGTCCGACGCAAGGGAGGGAGTTACGTATTCGCTCTGCTCGCTTGAATTTGAGAATCACAGACCTCTCTATAACTGGGTGGTCGATCAGATAGGCTTCAAGGAGCCGCCGCGCCAGATAGAATTTGCGAGGCTTAATATCAATTACTGCGTGACGAGCAAGCGGAAGCTGCTTGAGCTTGTCAACAGAGGGATAGTCAGCGGCTGGGACGATCCGAGGATGATAACCCTTTGCGGAATGAGGCGCAGGGGCTATCCCCCCGAGGCGGTCAGGGATTTCATAAACCGCATCGGCGTATCCAAGGCGGACAGCGTTGTGGACTACGGCCTGCTTGAGGCGTGCGTCAGGGACAGCCTTAATGATAAGGCGCCGAGAGTTATGGCGGTGTTGGATCCGCTGAAGGTAGTTATAGATAATTACCCCGAGGGCAAGACGGAGGAGTTCGAGGTCGAGCTTCATCCCGACCATCCCGAAATGGGCACGCGCCGCGTCACGTTTTCACGCGAGCTGTATGTTGAGGCGGACGACTTTATGGCGGAGCCCGTCAAGAAATATTTCAGGCTTTTCCCCGGCAACGAGGTTCGCTTCAAGAGCGCATACTTCCTGACCTGCACCGGCTATGAGGCGGATGACGACGGAACGCCGACCTGCCTGCACTGCACCTATGACCCTGAGAGCAGGGGCGGCAATTCCCCCGACGGCAGAAAGGTCAGGGGAACGATCCACTGGGTCAACTCCGCCGACTGTGTCAAGGCTCAGGTCAGAGTCTACGACAGGCTTTTCGCCGCGGAGGAGCCGGGAAAGAACGGAGATTTCATCGACGATATCAACCCCGATTCGCTCACCGTGCTTGAGAACTGTCTGCTCGAGGGCGGCTTTGCCGACGCAAAGGCAGGCGACGTTTTCCAGTTTATGCGCAAGGGTTATTTCTGCGTCGATAAGGACAGCACGGACGACAGGCTCGTGTTCAACCGTACTGTTGCGCTCAATTCATCCTGGGGTAAATAAAGGAGCTGCTGTAAGATGAAGATAGTGAACAGAATAGTAGTTACCATTATGGCGTTTTCCGTTTTCCCGCTGATGTTTTTCCTTAATCTGCTGAGAGCGGTACTCTCCATCTCCGAGGATTCCTCGCTATATTCGATACTTTCAAAAATTGCGAGCGATACCGTGAACAGCAGGATGGAGATCACCCTCTCCGTAAAGGAGGCAATGGGCTATTTCAAGGACGGCAAATTCAGCTTTGCCGGAATGGATTTCAGCACCAAAAAGATACCGGCTGAAATGCTGGTCACCAAAAACTGGCTGATAGCGGCTGCGGTCCTGCTCGTCGTCGCGCTGCTCATAGCGCTTGTTATCGCGGGCTGCGCCATTTTCACCGAGGCATACCGGACAGAGATGTGCCTGGGCGCCGGAGGAATAGTCTGCGCCTTTGCCGCCGTGCGCTGCTTTGCAAAATTTGCCGCCCCGTTCGTCAGCGGAAAGATAGATATCGGCGAGATGCTCGCCAAGAATCTGCTCGGCGACGACAGCGGCATAGTCGGCACGCTCGGCACCGCCTTTTTAAAGAAGTCCATCAGCGTGGACGTTCTCCAGCTCAGCAACGCGGTCATGCTTTTGGCGATCGTTTTCTTTGCGATAATCCTGTGGACACTGGCGTTTTATATCACCCTGCCCGAAAAGGATAAGCCGAAAAGGATCAAAAAATCTGCCGGAGCCAAGCGATGATAAGAATAAATGAATTGAAGATACCGCTTGACGGCGGCATGGACGACGTTATCGCCGCCGCCGCAAAGGAGCTGCGGTGCGGCAAGGGCAGGATCAAGAATCTCACCGTTGTGAAAAAGTCGCTCGACTCGCGCAGGAAGGAAGCCCTGATTTTTGTTTACAGCGTCGACGTGACGGTCGACGGCGATGAGTCGGAATTCATCAAACACAGCAGAAGCAGGAAGGTTTCCCGAATCGAGCCCTTCACCTACGTCATGCCGGAGAACAGGCGCGTCAGCGATTTGCGGCCGATAGTCGTCGGCTTCGGCCCGGCAGGTATGTGGGCGGGGCTGACTCTTGCGAGGGCGGGACTGTGCCCGATCGTGCTTGAAAGAGGGCGCGATATAGACGCGAGAACAGCCGACGTCAACAGCTTTTGGCGCACTAAAAAGCTGGACGAGGAATCGAACGTGCAGTTCGGCGAGGGCGGAGCAGGAACCTTTTCCGACGGTAAGCTGACCACCGGCATCAAGGATAAGCTGTGCAGGAAGGTGTTTCTCGACTTTGTGGAATTCGGCGCTCCGGAGGATATCCTCTATTCATGGAGGCCGCACATAGGCACGGACAGGCTTGCGCAGGTGGTTAAAAATATCCGCCGTGAAATAATCAGGCTCGGCGGAGAGGTCAGATTTTCCTGCAGGCTGACCGATATTATCATGTTCAACGGGGTCGTGCAGGGCGTCACCTATACGGACTCCGGGAATAATTCGGTCGATATTGAGACCGATTCCGTTATCCTCGCCGTCGGCCATTCCGCAAAGGATACAATAGAGATGCTCTACAAAAAGGGCTTTCGCATCGAGCAGAAGCCGTTTTCCGTCGGCGCGAGGATAGAGCATCCCAGGGAGCTGATCGACCGCGCCCAGTACGGCGGCTTTGCAGGACATCCGGCTCTCGGCGCGGCGGACTACAAGCTGGCGTGTCATCCGCCGCACGGCAGAGGCGCCTATACATTCTGTATGTGCCCGGGCGGCACGGTCGTCGCCGCGGCAAGCGAGAACGGCGGCGTGGTCGTGAACGGAATGAGCAATTACGCCCGCGACGGGGAAAACTCAAACTCGGCTCTGCTTGTGGGCATAGAGCCGGAGGATTTCGGCAGCGGGCATCCGCTCGCCGGCTTTAAGCTCCAGCGTGAGATCGAGGAAAGGGCGTTCCGGCTCGGCGGCGGAGATTTTACGGCTCCGGCGCAGCTTGTCGGGGACTTCCTCAAGAACGAAAGCTCACGCAAGCTCGGCTGTGTCAGGCCGACCTGCGCCACGGGGGTAACGCCCTCGGATATCCGCGCCGTACTGCCGAAAAGGGTGACGGACACCATGGCGGACGCGATAGTCAAAATGGGCGCGATGCTCAAGGGCTTCGATATGCCGGACGCCGTGCTGACGGTGCCGGAGACAAGGTCGTCCTCGCCGGTGAGAATACTGCGCGATGAGTTCAGACAGACCGAAAAGTGCAGAGGCGTCTATCCGTGCGGAGAGGGTGCAGGCTACGCCGGGGGGATAGTTTCCGCGGCTGTCGACGGGATACGCTGTGCCCACGCTGTGCTTGAGGACATTTTTTGAGAATAATATATATTTAACCACGGTGCAGAGATCAAAACTTTCTGCACCGTGGTTTTACAATATTGATATTTCTTTTGGTTTTTCGCCGAATATCCTGCCCTTATTTATAAAGAACCTTTTCGCATATCAAGTGAGCCGGGAGATACTTATGCCTCCTCAGAAGATCAGTCATTACCCAGTCGAGGGATCTTGACTTGTATTCGTTGATGTCGTACCACTTGAACGAGGCTGTCATCATCTCCGAATCGGCTATCCTTTTAAGGATCGCGTAGCGGTTCGGGACCCGGTTATAGTAAATGTTGTGCAAGAGTATATAAAGCAGCGTTTTAACAGTATATTCGCTGAGATCCCTGTAAAACGAGGGGTCGGGTCTGCAGAGCTGTTCGTAGTATTCGAGCTTCAGCTTCCACTGCTTTTCAAGGATCAGATCGTAATCCTCAACATATTTCTTTCGCTGCAGGCTGTCGTCCCTGATGCGGTAGCAGTATACCGGTATATCCACCGCCAGAAAACGCTCGGCGGAGCAGAACGCTTTAATGTCGAAGGGAGCGTCCTCTATCATCCGCAGGCTCTCTTCAAAAGCTATACCGTTATCCTCCAAAAAAGCACGGCGGTAAAGGTTGCGCCATACATAGGCGATACGGTTTTTTGATGAGGCGGAGCAAATCTCCCTTTCCATATCTGCGTGCGTGTAGAGCCTGTCGGGTTCAAAGGGAAGCTCGACCCTTTTAAGCTCTCCTGCGTTTTCATGTATAGAGAAAAATGAGGTGTGCAGCACGTCGGCGTTTGCCGCGTACGCCCTTTCCAGAAGAGCGGAAACGTTGTCGCCTATAAGGTAATCGTCGCTGTCGACGAAGAAGATATAGTCTCCCCGTGCCTTTGCAAGCCCGTAATTCCTTGCCTGTGCGAGGCCGCCGTTCTCCTTATGGATAACAATGACTCTGTCGGGATGAGCCGAGGCATATTCGTCACAAATTGCGGGGCAGCCGTCGGGCGAGCCGTCGTCCACAAGTATGATCTCGCAGTCGTCAACACTCTGCGCGAGCACGGAATCCACACATTCGCGCAGGTAGTTTTCAACCTTATAAACAGGTATGATGAAGCTGAGTTTCATATGATCACCGTCTTAAGAAGAATCAACATACTATCACCAATACAGTATATAATATATTTTGTCCTTTTTCAATATTCAATTGATCATTCAAACCGTTTTCGGGGTTTTTATTGTGCAAAATTACTATTGCTTTTTAATTTTAAAGTGCTATAATACGTTCATATTTCATAATCAGGGTAAGGAGTGATATTGTGAACGATATGCTCAGAACCATACTTGAGGCGGACAAGGCTGCGCAGG
This sequence comes from Clostridia bacterium, assembly GCA_017450135.1. Lineage (GTDB taxonomy): Bacteria > Bacillota > Clostridia > Oscillospirales > Acutalibacteraceae > CAG-488. The sequence goes on from JAFSXA010000010.1 coordinate 5,042, forward strand.
AGAGGGTCAGAGAGGTTGAAAAATACCGCCGGGATTCCATTGCAGGCCTTGAGTCGCAGAAAGAAAAAATAAAAGATCAGGAGCTGAAAAAGGCTAAGGATTCGGCGGTGCGGCGCAGTGAAAGGCTGAGTTCGCGCGGCGAGAAATATCTTACCGGGGTTCAGGAGAAAAACAGGGAAGCTATCGACAGAATGAATTCGCTCTACGATACCGATTTTGAAAAATGGGTCGGCGATATAGTTGAAAAGGTAACGGCTGTCGACTGATATTTATCGGATACTTTCGGCGGGAGGTGAGGCATACGAATACATCCTTTTCGGAAAACGCGGTGCTTGCCAAGGCGCGCGCCATGTACGGCAAACGCCTGACGGGCAGGGATTACGCGGAGCTTGTGAACTGCCGTTCGCTCGGCGAGCTGTTGAATTATCTGAAAACCATGACGGATTACGCGGAATCCTTCGAGGCGGCTACAAAGGACATCGGCGCCGCGCAGATAGAGGAGCTGCTGCGTATGCACGTTCTGCACCGGTCGGAGATACTCTGCCGGTATGAGATATCCATCGGCGAGAATCTCTACCGCTATTTTATAGTCAGGAACGATATCAAGCAGATACTTGCGATGATAAGACTGCTTATAATCGGTAAGCCGGAAAAGTATCTGCTCAATTTGCCGCCGTTCTTCAACAAGCATACCGAGCTGGATCTGTATGAGCTTGCCGCCGCAAGGAGCTTTGACGGTCTTCTCAGAGCGCTTGAAGGTTCGCCTTATAAAAAAATAGTGGAGCCGTTTGCCGCCGATTACGATAAGCGCGGAGTTTATATTAAAATCGAAGCCCGGCTCAACAGATATTTAAGGGAGTTTCTGCTGAAGGTCATCAACCGCGGCAACTCCGCCAGGGGCAGGCGGCAGATACACGGCATCATCAACTATGCGCAGGATATGGAAACCATTGTCAATATATACAGATTGATAAGGCTTGCCGACGCGGATTCGGACATGATAAAAGACTATATTGATACCGAGTTCACCAACTTTTCAAGCAGGGAGATCAAGATGCTTATCAACGCGCCGAAGGCGAGGGATATGTTCAGCCTGATATCCGAGACCTGCTACCGCAAGGATTTTGCAAACGTGGATTTCAGCTACCTGGAGGACGCCGTGCAGGAGCTGATGTATCGAAGATTTTCACGCGAGATAAGATATTATACCAACGCTACGGCGGTTATGTTCTGCTATATTTTTCTTGCGGAAAATGAAGTGAGGAATATAATTCATATCGTGGAGGGCATCAGATACGGCAACCCTCCGGAAAAAATCCGCGCCATGCTTGTCGGTGCGGACAATTGAGAATAAATACATTGAATGTTTGATTATACAGAACTGTTTGACAGGGAGGTGTTTTTGTGGCGATCGAGAAAATGAAGCTTGTGCGCGTATACGGCCTGCTTGACCACCTTGATGAGTTTATCACGTCCTGCTGTATCAGCGGTGAATTCCATCCGGAAAACGCTATGGACTATCTTTCCGGAACGCTCGGCTTTTCTCAGCTGAACGAGGAGAATCCGTATACCGCTCAGATACAGAAGCTCGAGGAGCTTGCCGGGATCGCAGGCGTCACGCTCAGGGATGAATTCCGGGGCGACGAGATAATAATCGACTCCGATGAAAAGGAGTTTGTTGATGAGCTGAGGGTCAAGCTTGAACAGACGTTCAATACCCGTGAGGAGCTTAAAAGCAGAATAAAAACCATAGAGGATTCCATAGACCAATTCAGCCATTTCATCAATCTTGACATCCCTCTCGGGGAGATTTTTTCAACGGAGTTTGTCAAGGTCAGGTTCGGGTACATTCCCCGTGACTGCTATCCTAAGCTGCAGGCTTACGAGAACAACAAGAGCTTTGTTTTTGTGGACTGCTCGCAGGATGAAAAGAACTGCTGGGGGCTCTATCTTGCTCCGTGCACAAAAATTGATGAGGTGGACAGGATATTCGCCTCACTCTATTTTGAGCGGATAAGGATATCGGACGGTACCGGAGTCCCGCAGAAAATGATAGAGGATCTTTCCGATGAGCTAACTGAGCTGAAAGCGAAGATCGCAGAGGCGGACACGAGCATATCCGAATACTGGGCAAACAATTCCGAGCACTGTGAGATGCTGTACGTCCACTTGAAGATAGCGAGCCTCGCCTTCGATCTCCGGCGTTACGCCGCAAAAGATGAAAACTCCGTGTATTATTCCTACGTCGGCTGGGTCCCGAAATCGAGCATGAAGTGGTTCGAGCACAGGATAGGCAGGATAGAGGACACGACCTTCGAGGAATTTGAGCCTGAGACAGACAAGAAGAACGCTCCGCCCGTCAAGCTCAGGAACAGGAAGCCGTTCAGACCCTTTGAGATGTTCGTTGAAATGTACGGCCTGCCGTCCTACGACGGGATAGATATAACGCCCTTTGTGGCGATAACCTACACCCTGCTTTTCGGCATAATGTTTGCCGACGTCGGCCAGGGACTTGTGCTGGCGATAGGCGGTTACATCGTATATAAGCTGACAGGCAACAAGATCGCCAAGATAATGGTGCCGTGCGGAACCTGCTCGACCTTTTTCGGCTTGATGTTCGGCTCACTGTTCGGGTACGAGGATCTGCTCGACCCGGTGTATAAGGC
>JAFSXA010000092.1 GCA_017450135.1 Clostridia bacterium
AAAAAGGCGTCGGAGATACACGATCTTGTCAGGGGACTGTCCCCGTGGCCTGTTGCAACGGCGGTTTACAAGGGAGTCTGTATAAAGATCCACAGTACCGCTCCTGCCGGTGAATGCAGGGGAGAACCCGGTGAGATAACAGAAACCGGAAAGAGACTTCTTGTCTGCTGCGGCGACCGCAGAGCCCTTGAGATAAAGACATTACAGGCTCCGGGCAAAAAGGCTATGAGCGCCCCGGATTTTATGAGAGGTCATTCAATAATGACCGGAGAAAGCTTCGATAAGTGAGGTAAGATATGTATTTTTACGAGTATATCAGATATCTGATTTTTGCAGCTCCCGTTCTGATCTTTGCCATGATCGCCCAGGCGGGCGTCCGCAGCGCGTACTCAAAGTATTCCAAGGTCAGAAATTCAAGGATGCTTACGGGAGCAATGGCGGCTCAGATGGTTCTTGACCATTACGGCGTCAAGGATGTTGACGTCAGACCCTGCGCCGGCACACTCACCGATAATTTCAACCCGAGGGACAAGACGATATATCTCTCGGAGGGTGTGTACGGCTCAACCACCATTTCTGCGGTGGGTATAGCCTGTCATGAGGCGGGTCATGCGGCTCAGCACGCGGTGGGATATGTGCCCAATAAAATCAGGTCTGCACTTGTCCCCATCACAAATTTCGGATCGAGATTCGGCTTGCTTATTGCTTTTATCGGATATTTCATTGCTTTTTTCAGCAATTCACCTATAAGCGTGTATGTGGTTATCTTCGGCCTTGCCCTGTACGGGCTTGTTGCTCTGTTCCAGCTTGTAACTCTTCCGGTCGAATTCAACGCGAGCAGGAGGGCGCTCAAGGTTATTGACGAGGTGGGCTTGCTCTCCGCAGAGGAGTATAAGGGTGCAAAAAAGGTTCTCACTGCCGCCGCTATGACCTATGTCGCGGCTCTCGCCACAGCCTTTGTGAATCTCATTTATTACGCCGTCAGGCTTCTCGGAGGAAACAGAAGAAGATGACAAATATATCTGCCAGACAATGCGCATTAGATATATTGCTTAAGGTCATAAGGGACGCCTCTTATTCCAACCTTGCCCTTGATTCGACGCTCAATTCGTCCGGTCTTTCGGCAAGGGACGCGGCCTTTGCGACCGCCCTTGTCTACGGCGTTATCGAAAGAAAGCGAACGATAGATTATCAGCTCACGCTCAGGCTGTCTAAGCCTTTGAAAAAGCTGAAGCCTCAGGTCTACGTCATCCTGATGATCGGCGCGTATCAGATACTTTACATGGACAAGATACCTGTTTCGGCGGCAGTCAATGAATCCGTCAAGCTCGCCGCCGCAAACGGATGTTCCTTTGCAAAAGGCCTCATAAACGCCGTGCTCAGAAGGGTTGCCGATAACGGCATCTGTCTCCCCGAGAGTAACAGCCCCGAATACACAGGGATTAAGTATTCCTGCGAGGACTGGATCTGCAGTCTGTGGAAGGATTCCTACGGTGAGGACAACGCTGTCGGTCTCCTGGAGAGCTCATTTGCCGCAGACGATGTCGCCCTCAGGGTGAATACGCTCAAAACCTCGGCAGAAGAGCTTTCTCAAATGCTCGCTTCCGAGGGCTTTGAAGCCGTGATTTCCGATTCTGTTCCGAACGCTCTGATCGTAAAGGGAGGCGGCGCTCTGCACAGGAGCAAATGCTTTGAGGCCGGCCTGTTCCATGTTCAGGATGTCTCCTCACAGCTATGCTGCTCGGTGCTCGGCGTCGAGGAGGGCGATACTGTTTTTGATATGTGCGCTGCTCCGGGCGGAAAAACCCTGACTCTGGCGCAGATGATGAACAATACCGGCAGAATACACTGCTTCGATATATATGAAAACCGTCTCGGGCTCATCAGCTCGGCGGCGGAAAGGCTCGGGACAGGCAATGTCGTGACAGAGGTCAACGACGGCTCCGTCCTCAACAGCAGTCTTCCGTCTGCGGATAAAATACTCTGTGACGTTCCGTGCTCGGGCCTCGGGATCATCCGTAAAAAACCCGAGATCAGATACAAAAAGAAGGCGGAAGTTGACAAACTTCCCGATTTGCAGTATTCTATACTCTGTATTTCGGCCGAATATCTGAAGCCGGGCGGCAGTCTCGTCTATTCGACCTGCACGCTTGACCCTGCTGAGAACGAGGACGTCGTCGGTCGGTTCTTGGATGGACACGACGATTTTGAACCCGTCAGAGTCCTGCCCGGACTTACAAGACCCTGCGGCGATACCGACTATATCTCGCTTATGCCGCATATTCATGGCTGTGACGGATTCTTCATTTCCAAATTCAAACGTAACAGCCGGGGAGTGTGATTTGTTGGACAAGGATATCAAATCAATGACCTGTGCTGAGATTGCCGGGCTTTGCTCATCACTCGGTCTGCCGTCCTACAGGGCGGGTCAGATCTTTGAATGGCTCCAGAAGCGCGGCGCCATGAGCTACGATGAGATGACCAATATCCCTTTGTCTCTCCGGAAAGAACTGTCTGTGAAGCATCCGATCCGATCCTGCTCAATTGAGCTGAAGCAGGTCTCAAGGATCGACGGAACGGTCAAGTATCTTTTCAGACTGTCGGACGGGAATTTCGTCGAGTCCGTTCTTATGAAGTATAAATACGGCTACAGTCTCTGCGTTTCGTCCCAGGTCGGGTGCAAAATGGGCTGCTCCTTCTGCGCGTCCACCAAAAACGGCTGCGTCAGGAGTCTGCTTGCTTCGGAGATTCTCGGTCAGATCCACGCGGCTCAGCGCGACATGGACGTTCGCGTCTCTCACGTTGTGATGATGGGTATGGGCGAGCCGCTCGACAATTTTGATAATACGCTCAGATTTCTTGAGCTTGTCGGCGACGATAAGGGCTTGAATATATCATTGAGAAATATTTCCGTTTCCACCTGCGGCCTCGTACCCGGGATATACAGGCTGATGGATTCCGGATTCCCGATAACACTTTCGGTTTCCCTGCACGCGCCGAACGATGAACTTAGATCGCAAATAATGCCGGTGAATAAAAGATATCCGCTGGCTCAGCTTATAAAAGCGTGCAAAGAATACACCGACAGGACGTCCCGCCGTATCTCGTTTGAATACGCTATGATAAAGGGCGTGAATGATTCCGACACCTGTGCCCGTGAGCTTTCAAGGCTGCTCAGAGGTATGCTCTGCCACGTAAACCTTATCCCCGCCAATGAGATAAGCGAGAGCAGCCACAAAAGAAGCACGGCGGACAGACTTAAAATATTCAGCTCCATTCTTATGAATGAGGGTATAAATGTGACTGTAAGGCGCAGCCTCGGTTCCGATATCGACGCATCCTGCGGCCAGCTTCGCAACAGACACAAAAAAGAAAACGCGAAAAAGGAGGCGATAACATGAAGATATCGGCAAAAACCGATACCGGCAAGGTTAGAAGCAGCAATCAGGACTCCTACTCCGTCTTTGATCTGGCGGACGGGTCGGTCATGGCTGTGGTTTGCGACGGTATGGGCGGAGCCAAGGGCGGAAATATTGCCAGCGAAGCCGCGGTCAGGATCATTTCCGAAAAGATCAAATCGGGCTTTCATGAGGGAATGAATGAGAATTCCATGAGGCTTCTGCTCAGCTCTGCCATTGAATCTGCCAACGGGTCGATATTCTCCATGTCGTGCGACAACGATGAGCTCAGCGGAATGGGCACTACGGTTGTCTGCGCCATCATTAAAAATGACACGGCCTTTATAGCGAATGCCGGCGATTCAAGGCTTTATATCGTCGACAACAACAAGATCTCTCAGATAACGACCGATCATTCGATAGTTCAGATGATGGTCGACAACGGTGAGATCACGCCGGAGGAAGCTAAGGACCATCCCAAGAAGAACGTCATAACCCGGGCTCTCGGAGTTGACAACAGCCTCAGGATCGACTATGCGAGGGAAGAGCTGAAGGACGGCGACACTGTTCTGCTCTGCACCGACGGTCTGACTAACTTTGTTGACGACGCCTCTATTTTGAACGTTTGCAACACCTGTGACGCTTATCAAATCGCCGATGAACTCATTGGGCTTGCCAATGAGAACGGAGGCGGAGACAATGTTACCGTTGTTTCCGTCAGCGTCTGAATAAGAAAGGATTTTTGATATGATAGATAATTATGTCGGAAAAAGACTTGACAATCAGTATGAAATTCTCGAAATTATCGGCGTGGGCGGCATGGCTGTCGTCTATAAGGCATACGACAACATCAACGACAGGATCGTCGCGGTCAAGATTCTGCGCGAGGAATTCCTGGCCAACGAGGAGTTCAGGCGCCGCTTCAAGAATGAGTCAAAGGCCATAGCCGTTCTCTCGCATCCCAATATCGTCAAGGTGTATGACGTCAGCTACGGCGACAAGCTCCAGTATATCGTTATGGAATATGTTGAGGGCATCACGCTCAAGGAGTATATCCAGCAGCAGGGAGTCATCAACTACCGCGAGGCGGTGTTCTTCGTTATGCAGATACTCCGCGCGCTTCAGCACGCGCATGACAAGGGCATCGTCCACCGTGATATAAAGCCGCAGAATATCATGCTGCTTGAAAACGGCGCCATCAAGGTTACCGATTTCGGCATTGCAAGGTTCTCCCGCAGCGACACAAGGACTATGACGGATTCCACCATCGGCTCCGTCCATTATATAAGCCCCGAGCAGGCGAGAGGCGACGTGGCGGACGATAAGGCGGATATCTATTCGGTAGGCGTTATGTTTTATGAAATGCTTACCGGCAAGCTGCCGTTTGAATCCGACAGCACCGTTTCCGTTGCTATAATGCAGCTTCAGAAGGATCCCGTTATGCCCCGTGAGATCAATTCGGAGATACCGGTCGGTCTTGAGCAGATAGTTATCAGGGCAATGCAGAAGAATATCCACGACAGATACCAGTCCGCGGCGGAGATGCTTCTCGATCTTGAGGAGTTCAAGCGCAATCCCTCCATAACGTTTGATTATGATTATAAGAGCACAGAGCCCACGAAGTATATTCCGACAGTTACCGATTCTTCGCAGGCTGTAGAGTCCGAGGACTACGATGAGGATGAAGATACTCTTGAGCAGAAGAACAGAACCATACCTATCCTTATCGGAATAATATTTGCTTTGATAGTCGTTCTCGGCGGAGGTTTTGCGGTTCTGTATAATCTCGGCTACATAACCGGCGACGTGAAGGAGAAGGTACCCTCCTTTGTGGGTAAGATCTATTCCGAGGAGGAGTTTGTTGCGGCATATCCCAAGTTCAAGTTCGATGTCACTGAGAAGGTCGACGCTGAAAAAACTCCCTATGAGATAATTTCTCAGGATCCCGAGGACGGTACTAAGGTCGAGGCAGGTACGACCGTTAAGCTCATAGTCGCCATAAACAGCGAGATGAAGGAGATCCCCTCTAAGCTTGTCGGCTCTGATTATGTTTCGGTTGTTACTCAGCTGACCCAGCAGGGATTCAAGGTCAAGGAAAAGACGGTCAGCAAGGATGAATATTCCCTTGATTCCGGAACGGTCGTCAAGGTTTCCCCGAGCGAGGGCACGAGGGTCGCTGTCGGCTCTGAGATCACGATTGAGTACGTCTCCTATGATGACGGGGATACCGAGCTTATCAAGGTTCCCGACGTAACCGGGCTTACGGAATCCGGCGCGAGACAGGCGCTGTCTTCAAGCGGTTTCACTGTTACCGTAAATCAGGAGTACAGCGACAGTATCAAGAAGGGCTATGTTATCTCAAACACCTTCGCCGGCACCAAGATACCCAAGGGCTCCGCCGTCACCATAACAGTCAGCCGCGGAGTTCTCGTGGAGAGAAATGCTACGGTTTCATTTAACCTGCCCTATACCGGCGAGAGCGGAAATGTCACGGTTACCCTTGACGGAGTCAGCGTCCTCAGCGATAATCTCATCCTTGACGGCTCTAAAAAGACCATAGAGGTTACAGGCTCCGAATCGGCGTCTGTCCTGAGAATATTTGTTGACAGCACGCTTATTTATAAGTGCAACATCAATTTCACTGCCTCCCCGGCAAAGGTTTCAAATATAGCGACATACAGCTATCAGAAGCCCACGGAAGCGACTTCTGCTGACGATTCCGAGAATGAGACGTCTCCGGTTCCGAGCGTGATCGGTATGACGCGCACCCAGGCGAGAAACGCCTTGAGATCGAGCGGCTTTACAAATATCAGTTTTTCCGGCCCGAATGACGGCGTTGTCACCACGCAGAGTCCGGTAGCCGGCAGCTCTGCCTCAAAGAGCAGTGAAATCACGGTTATACTCGGAGAAAAACCGGAATGATCAGGGACGGGATAATACTAAAAGGAATTGGCGGCTTCTACTATGTGGAGGCCGCCGGAGAAATATATGAATGCAAGGCGAGGGGAATATTCCGCAAGGAGCGTATCATGCCTCTTGCAGGCGACCGCGTGTCGGTCCTGCTCGAAAAGGACGACAAAAACTCGATTGATAAGATATATGAGAGGAAGAATTCCTTCATCCGTCCACAGGTCGCCAACGTCGATAAAATGATAATCGTCGTTTCCACCCGCGACCCGGCGCCTAACCCTTTGATCATTGACAGGCTCACCGCCATTGCCGTGCATAAGAATGTTGAGCCGGTGATAGTTTTCACCAAGAAGGATATCGGCGATCCCGGCGGCCTTGAGGAAATATATAAACTCAGCGGGATCAGGAATTATACCGTCTCCTGCGTAACGGGTGAGGGCGTTGACGACGTCCGGCAGGAGCTTTCCGGCTGTATCAGCGTGTTCACCGGCAATTCAGGAGTCGGCAAATCCTCGCTGATAAACGCTCTCGACCCCAAATTTGAGCTTCCGACCGGCGAGATAAGCTACAAGCTCAACCGCGGCAGACACACCACCAGGCAGGTCGAGCTGTATCATTTTCTGGACGGCTTCATCGCCGACACGCCTGGCTTTTCCTCTATAGATTTTCAGAATTGCGATTTTATCAGAAAGGATGAGCTTGCCGGCTGCTTCCCGGAATTTGAGCAGTATCTGGGCGAGTGTAGATTCACGTCGTGCGCCCACGTCAACGACAAGGGCTGCAGGATAGTTGAGGCTGTCAAAAACGGTAAAATCAGCCCGTCACGACATCAGAGCTACGTCGCGATGTATAATGAGGTCAAGGATATAGCCGACTGGGAGCTTTGAGCAGCTTGTAACAGATTTTGAGAACCATCATAGTATGTATTAAGCGGCGTCGGATAGGGCTGCCGTCAAATTACTATGGTGGTGTTTTTATGAGAAGAAACAGATGCCGCGGTAACAGGATTGGGTACTATTTTTCGGCTTTCGGGCTTGGGATGATCATATCGATGATCTGTCCCAAGTCTGTTATTGTCGCCGTCCTTGCCGCGGTGATCGTCTTTCTCGGCATCATCATAGGCAGATGAACGGAGGAACGGTATGAAAGTGGTTTTGATCGAGAGCCCGCGCTTTTTAAAGGGCTTCCTGAGACTGGTGTTCGGTATCAAAAAGGAAGAGGAATATATATAAATTCATCGCCCGGCGCAGTAATGCGTCGGACGATTTTTTGCAAGGTTTGTAAGAATTCGTCAATTATTTAATGTCAAGTAGGGGAGGGCTCGGCAGCCCGTATATTGAGTTAAAAATTTCCGTGAAATCCGTATCAAAACCGGCAATGCTGACGTCTTCGGCCGTAGGGGAGGGTTTCCACGCCCTCCCGAATAAATATACTGTAGATCATAATAATATGTTCTCGTGAGCTTACACCGACCTGAGGTATTCGAGCCACTGTCTGCCGATCTCGTCGATCGAGCTTTCTTTCAGAAGCTTTCTGCCGTTGAGCGATAATCTCTGCGCAAGTTCCTCGTCGCCGAGCACCTTTGCCATCGCTTCGGCGAGCTGTTTTTCCGAGCCGACTTCGGTCAGTATACCGCTGACTCCGTCCTCTATCAGCTCCTCGGGCCCCATGTCGCATCTTGTGGAGATCGAGGGGACGCCCATTGCCAGAGCCTCCATCAGCGCGTTCGGCATACCTTCAAAGTCCGACGACAGCACAAATAGACATCCGCTGTTGATTTTTACAACGGCGTCCTCATCCGCTCCGGGCAGCGAGACTCTGCCCGCCATTCCCGTTTCATCAATGATTCGTTCTAATTTTTCCCTCTCCTTGCCCTCGCCGAAAATCACGAGAGAATGCTCGGGGAAGCGGTCGGCGATATCCGCAAACGCTCTGATAAGCAGATCATAGCGTTTCTCTGCGCTGAGTCTGCCTGCGGAATAAATGATATTGTCCCTTTTCTCCGGAGGCTCCAGCTCATAGATCTTTTGGTTGAAGATGGCGTTTCTGATCACAACGCCCTTTGAGCGTCCCTTCTTTTCAAAAAATCCGGCAGCCTTTTGAGTCTGGAAAACGTAACCGTCGGCTAACCTGTAAAACAGCCTTCTGAGTATGGTATTCAGGCGCGTGGCCTTGTAAACGTAGGGGTTGCTCCTCTCGGTGCCCACCGATTTTGTTTTGCTGAATTTGGTGGAGAAAACCGCGTAGTATGTCATCGAAAAGCTCATTCCTATCAGGACGTCCAGCTTTTGCTTTTTTATAAACCGGCGCAGTGAAACCATTCTTTTAACAGAGTCGGTCAGCCTCCTGAGAGAGGCTGAATGCTCGATCTCCTCAAAATCAGCGCTGATTATCTCCACTCCGTCGTCAACGGAGTAGAAGCTCTCACATTTTTTAAAAGTGATGATGACGCTGTGGTGCGAATGAGCCTCAAAGCAGTTCGCAAGCGATACTGTTGCTCTCTCCGCACCGCCCTGGGAAAGGTCGTTTATCAGAAAGCCGATCTTCATAGACTTTACGACGGAAGATTCCGTCCCTTTCAGTTAGTTTTGTGCAAGTCCGTAGGAGAATACGTTCGTCTTGTTCAATGCCGCATAGAGCGGAAGGCCGAGGACGTAGCAGACGACTATTTCGCCGAAGCCTACGCTGAGCGCCGAAGCCGCGTAGCCTGCCCACGTGAAGCCCTCGGGGAGGAAATATGATATCTCTGCGCCGACGATGAGCGCGTTGAAAATAACCGGGAACAGGGGAGAGAGAACGGGGATTCTCTTTATCATGATGTTCCGCGTAAGCCTTGTGCAGATCGCCGCAAGCAGGGTTGCGAGCGTTCCGCAAATAATATCAACAATGCCGTAGGGGCTCGATAGGTTCGCGATCAGACAGCCGATAGTCAACCCGGGTACAGCCGCAGGCGTAAGCGCCGGCAGGATGGTAAGTGCCTCCGAAAACCGAAACTGGTTCGGGCCGAACGACAGCGGCTGGATTAAATAGGTCATTGCAGCGTATACAGCCGCGATGAGAGCTCCCTGTACGAGGTAGATCGTACCCTTTTTTCTGTTCTTCAATTTGATCACTCCATAGTTTTATTTTAAGTCAGGATGGTTTCGAACTGACTTTTGACTTAGTCAAAGATCGAGCATAGATCTTTTATAGAGTCCACGGCTACGTCCGCGCGTATATCCGATTTTTGATATATTTCCGGCGTTGTTACACCGGTCATGACAAGAGCTGTTTTCATCCCGTGCCTCGCTCCGAGAGCGATATCGGCGGCGAGTGAATCGCCGATTATGCAGATCTCTTCTCTGCTGCAGTGCAGAAGCTCAGTGAGATAATCAGCCGTAAAGACCTCGGGCTTGCCCATTACGAGCGGCTCTACGCCGGTGCAGGCGGAAAACATCGCCATCATGGAGCCTGCGTCAGGCATATAATCGCCGCCCATAGGCGCCTTTATATCGGGATGTGTAGCAATGAATAAGGCGCCCCTGATTATATAATTGCAGCCCTTTCTGATCTTTTCATAGGTCAGCGTGTCGTCAAGGCCGAGCACCACTATGTCGGGCGCACTATCCGTCAAAGGGATCCCGGATCGCTTGAAATCGGAGGTCAGCCTCGAATTGCCGATGAGATAGACGCTTTTGCCCGGGTGATGCTTTTTAATATAGTCGATAGCTACGTGGGTTGAAACAATGATCTTTTCCTCCGGGACGGGAAAGCCCATCCTTGTCAGCTTGTCGAGGCAGACAGCCGAGTTGTTCGAGGAATTGTTGGTCAGAAAGCAATAGTCACAGCCGTTTCTGACGGCAAGCTCAAAGAATTCCTTCGCCCCGTCGATAAGCTCAGTGTTCAGATATACGGTGCCGTCGAGATCGGCGACGAAGTATTTGACGTTTTTGAAAATGCTTTTATCTATCATACTTTTACCTCACATCTTGATATTCTATCACAGATTGTCCGCCAAGGCAAGGATTATTTGATTCGACTGTATCCGATGATTTTTGATGCTTTAAAAACATTTTCGATTGACATATACAAAATACGCATTTTATGCTATAATATTAAAAAATACAGCTCGGGTGATTCTGAATGACCGATAAGGAAAAAAGCAATATAGGAAAAAAATTAAAGAAAATGAGGACTGAGCTCGGCCTTACTCAGGATGATATAGCCGAGGTGCTGTCAATGAACCGCACGACCTTTTCCAAATATGAAAATGGTGCGGCGGTGCCGCCCGTCAACGTCTTGATGAAGCTTGCCGCATTGTTCAACGTCCCGGTTTCGGTAATGCTGAATGATGACAATACTCTCAGGTTCAATTCGCCTGAAAGGGATGACGTGGATGCGGATACCGGGAGCGTATCCGATTTTACTCAGCTCAACCGCGATGAAAAGAAGCTGATCCTGAAGCTGAGATTGATGAATGCCGATAAAAAAGCAAGGATCAAAGAGCTTATTTACTCGGATGATGAAAATAATGAGTAAAAATCTAATAGAAGTCCCTGTTATGGTACTGAAAATATAAAAATAAGTGAACATTTGTCTTGACAAATGAAAAAAACATGGTATAATTTAAAACGTAAAGAACAAACGTTCGCACTTTTGAACAAATAATCATCTTTACGGAGGTAGTATCATGACAACTTCATTTGCAATTCAAATTATGCTTTACACAGCAGCTATTATCCTTATAACCCTCGGAATTCTTCATGAGGACAGGCTGATAGCATTTGAGCGCAGAATAATCATATTTATCGGCAGGCTTGTGCACATTCACCGCTGCCGCAAGGCCGAGGCCAAAAAGCGCGCTGTCCGCGCTAAATTCCATGTCGTGCGTGACCGTAACGACAGCGGCTGCACGCCGGACAGAGCTGCCTGAATCCGGCGATTTCTGATTTTTATGCGCTTTCATTAAAATACGGGAGTGTATATGATGGATCAGATCGCAAAGCTTAATGAAATAATAGCCGGATCTAAACGGGCGGTATTCTTCGGGGGAGCCGGCGTCTCTACAGAGAGCGGGATTCCCGATTTCAGGAGCGCTGACGGTATTTATTCAATTGACAGCGTTATTCCACCCGAAACCATAATCAGCCACAGCTTTTTTATGGAGCGTCCGGAGGAGTTTTACAGCTTCTATAAGGATAAGATGATCTATCCCGACGCCGTGCCCAACGCGGCGCATATCAAGCTCGCTGAGCTTGAGCGCGCGGGGAAGGTTGCTGCGATACTTACACAGAATATTGACGGTCTGCATCAGAAAGCAGGAAGTAAAAACGTATTTGAGCTGCACGGCTCCGTTGAGAGAAACTACTGCACAAAATGCGGCAAGAGCTTTGATCTGAGTTATATTATGCACAGTGACGGTGTTCCTCACTGCGACGTCTGTAACGGAATAATCAAACCTGACGTCGTGCTCTATGAGGAACCGTTGGACGAAAGAGTCTGGGAGGGAGCTGTTTCAGCTATTGTTAAAGCGGACACCTTCATCATAGGCGGGACTTCTTTGACAGTTTATCCTGCCGCCTCTCTTGTCCGTTACTTCCGGGGCGATCACCTTGTGATCATAAATAAATCCGCGACCACCTATGACGGCTATGCGGATCTCAATATCAACGCGCCTATCGGCGAGGTTTTTTCTGAGGTTCATCTTTAATCACATATTATTAAATATCCCGGCAGCGCAGGGCTTTTGTCTATCACCGGCAAAAAGCATCGCGCTGCCGGGACGTTTTATGTATTCGCCGTTGACTCGCTTTGCGAGTTGTGGTATCATGTTTCAGGTGTTCGGAAGGGGATGTAACCGTGTATAACGTTCTGAATATTTCTCACTTTTCTGCGGCGTCGGCAGGTAATTTTATTCGTTCTTTCAAGGCTCTTTCCCGGAGGGTCAAATCTCAGGGCGGCAATTTTATCTGGGTATTCCCGCGCGCTGCGGCTCAAAGAGAATGGACTCGGGAGCTTATCTCCTCCGGTGAGAAGGTATACTTTATGTCGTTTTCTTTTTTCGCGGACGCGAAGCTGTTCAGGAAGCTTATCCGCAGCTACGATATAAACATCGTGCATACGAATTTTGCCGAAAAAAGCGAGTATTTGCCGTTGAGGATCGCCTGCGCCTTCAGTAAGGTCAGAATAGTTGCCCATATTCACAGCAATTTCAAGAAAACCAACTCATCCATTATGGAGGCTGTCAAGCGATTTCTGATCAATTCCGACGTAAACATCTGCGTCAGTGAAGAGCTTGCCGCGATAGCCGGGTCAAGGGGGATGAAGAATAATACGGTCGTAACAAACGCGGTCGATTTTTCGCGCCTTGATACATACGACCCGATTGACAGGGAGAGTTTGGGCGTCTCATCCGATAAGGTTATCCTGATGTCCTTCGGATATGATTTCCGTATAAAGGGGATCGACGTGCTTCTCGACGCGCTCGACACTTTTGACGTTCAGCGACGCTATATTGCGATGATCTGCGCCGCCGGCCATGTTGAGGAAGCTACCGCCACTGTATGTGAAAGGTACGGCAAGGTTCCTGATCATATAAAGCTGATGCCTGCTCGCGACGACGTGGGGGCTTATTATTCTCTCGCGGACTATTTTGTAGCCCCGAGCCGGAGCGAGGGCTTCTCCTATGCGAGAGTTGAGGCCGCCTATTGCGGAACGCCTCAGATACTGTCTGATATACCCGTCCATCATCAGGGAGATATACCTCAGACGGTATTTTTCCCGTCCGGCGATCCATCCGGACTTTTTCACGCTCTGCAGGAGGCTGAGTCAACTGCTTTTGATGCTTCAATTATCAGGGATCATGTCAAACAGGAATACAGTCTCGACCGGTGGACGGATGAAATGATGCTTGTATACAGGTCGTTGATTAAATAATAGATTGGCGATTTAATTCTCAAAAAACGTGGTGCAGAAAAGCAAAATTTCTGCACCATTATTCAGTATTATTGATTTTTTGATTAAAAGATAACCGGTTTTGATCACAAAAACAGATAGGAGTGCTTTTTGCTCTTTGCCATCGAATAACAGCCGTCGTCGGCAACGATGATGTGATCAATGAGGTTGATGCTCAGCTCCTTGAGCAGAGATAACAACTCACGGGTGGTTATCACGTCAGCGGTCGAAGGAGCGGCAAAACCGCCGGGATGGTTATGCACAAGGATGATTGAGCTTGTACCCGACGACAGGGCGGCCTCCGCGATCATCCTCTTGTCCACGGTCGCCGAGTCCGGCGAGCCCTCGCAGACCTTGATGCATTTTATAACGCTGCCTCTCGTATCGACGCCAATGACGTAGACGATCTCACGCGACTCGCCGTAATATTTGGCGGCTAAGAACTCCTCCAGTCCGTCGCTGTCGTCGATAGTCGTTTTACGGCTTATCCTGTTCTTATTGTATTTGCAGCAGATGTCATGCATGAGCTTGAGCATTACGGAGGCGTTTTCGCCGATCCCGTTTATCTTTTGGAGCTCTTCTATCGGAGCGTCAAGGATGCCGTTGATATCTCCGAATTTCTCAATAAGGTCGTGCGCCATCGCGTTTGTATCCTTGTACGGCACGCAGTAGAACAGCAGAAATTCAACTATGTTGTGCTCAGGCATTGAATCTATTCCGCCGCTGAGGTATCTTTGTCTGACCCTCTGTCGATGTTGTTGATGTATGTTTTTCTTTTCCATTATTATAGTCCCGTTTAATATTTTCATTAATAATATATTACTATTCCGTTTTATTTTCAAGAGGTTATGGTAATTTTTTCTTTTTTTACGTATTATTGGGCAAACATTGATTCTTGAGCTTGAAATATATCCTTTGTTATGTTAAAATTTATTAAAATATTAATTGGCTGGTGATACTATGTATAACGAAAAGCTTAAATTCAATAAAGACGGCAAATTCATGATTTTACAGGTCAGCGATCCCCAGGATATGCATATCCCGCGCAGGGGCATGTTCAAGATGCTCAACAAGCTCTACGATCAGCTTAATCCCGATCTGATCGTCCTTACCGGCGACAACATCCTCGGCAACCACGTCAACGACGGCTTGATAGGCAGCCATCAGGTGGTCAAGAGCAAAGAGGGCACTATGAAAAGGGTAAAGAAGGCGCTGGGCTATCTGCTTGATCCCATTGAAAAGCGCAAGCTGCCGTTTGCCTTTATCTACGGCAATCATGACGACAGGAACCAGCTCTCCAAGGAGGAGCAGGCGAGCGTCTATAAGCTTTACGATCACTGCATCCCGTTCAATGAGACAAACCCCGAGATAGACTGCGACACATATAATATCCCGATCTACTCCTCCGACGGGGAGAAAATCAAGTTCAATATATGGATGATGGATTCCGCCGGTGTGGGTGACGACGGCAACACCTTTGAGTACGTCAAGCCCGAGGCTCTGGACTGGTATGAGAAAACGAGCAACGAGCTTAAAATGAACAACGGCGGCGAGCCTGTTATGTCGCTGATGTTCCAGCACATTCCCGTAATTGAAACAAAGACCTTTTTCAAGGAATGCGCCGAGGATGACAACGGCGCTGTTAAGTCAGAGGACGGGAAGTTCTACAAGCTTGATCCCGAAAAAGCCAAGGGCTTTGCGTTTGAGTACCCCGCCGTGGTCGAGAAGGACTTCGGACAGCTTGCAGCCCTGAGAAGAAGGGGAGACGTATGCGCCCTCGTATTCGGCCACGATCATCTGAACTGCTTTACCGGCGAGCTCGACGGTGTGAATATCATACAGACCCCGGGCGCCTCATTCAGGAGCTACGGCAACATGGTATCAAGGGGCGTCAGAGTCTTTGTTATCGATGAAAACGACACGTCAAGCTTTGAGACTTACACGATAAGCTACTTTGATCTTTACGGTAAAAACTTCCGCTCCGTCATGAGATACATAATGAACGCCGATGAATATGAAAAGGTCAAGGCTCTTATTGTAGGCCTTGCGGCGCTCATAGGGATCGGACTTGCCGTTTATATTGTTTCAATCTTCCATCTGCTGAATTAGAGCTGATATCTTGTTTTGAACCGGAGAAATATCAATGGAAAAAATCGCAAAATTCGTCACCGTTAAAACCCGATTGGTTATAATTATTTCACTTTTGCTGATAATTCCCTGTGTTATCGGTTATTTTTCAACTGACGTCAGCTACGATATTCTTTCGTATCTGCCCGGTGATCTCGGTTCGGTCAAGGGTGAGCAAATATTGAATGAGACATATAATTACGGCTCCATGACAATGGTGCTTGTTAAAAATATGCCCTCCAAGCGGGTCACGCAGCTAAAGGAGAAGATCTCCGGGGTCGAGAACGTCCAATCCGTGCTCTGGGTCGATGATTTTTTTGATATTTCGATCCCTCCGGACATTCTGCCTGATGAGGTAAAGAATATATTCTACAGCCGGGACGGAGAATACACGCTGATGCTCGTACAGTTTTCAGCCGACTGTTCGTCGGAGGACACCATCGACGCTGTCAACCGTATCAAATCCGTCACCGATAAACAGTGTCTTCTCAGCGGACTGACTCCGATCAACGCGGATACCAAGAAGCTGTCGGATGAACAGGCTCCGCTCTATATTGCGGTTGCAGTGGTTCTCGCGGTTGCCGCCATGGCTCTAACCATGGAGTCATATCTGCGTCCGTTGATACTGGTCGGCGTACTGTTTCTTGCTGTCATATACAACATGGGAACAAATTTTTTCCTTGGGGATATATCGTATATCACCCAGTGTATCGCCGCAATTCTGCAGCTTGCTGTCACAATAGACTACTCCATCTTCCTTGTCAACAGGTTCAATGAGGAGCGAAAGCTCACGGAGGACAAGACGCTTGCCATGCAGAGGGCTCTGAAGGCTTCGGCTGTCTCTCTTTCGGGCAGTTCAATGACGACTCTTTTCGGCTTTCTGGCTCTGTGCTTCATGCAGTTCAGCCTCGGTCTTAACATCGGTATCGTCATGGCCAAGGGCGTTCTGCTCGGCGTTGCGACCGTGATCTTCGTTCTGCCGGCGTATCTTTTGACCTTTGACAAGGCTGTCAGCCGCGGCCGCCACAAGAAATTCACGCCTGATTTTACAAAGGTCGTCGGTTTTGTCGTCAGCAAGAAAAAAGTATTCTCTGTCATTGCACTTGTCTTGTTCATACCATCTATGATACTCTCGCTGAGCGTGAAGAAGTATTACAATCTTGCCGGCACAATGCCCGATGATCTCGATTCGGTCGTCGCGCTTAACACGTTGAAGACCGAATTCAATATGACGACTTCGCACTTCATTATCGTCAACGACGATATCCCGGCAAAAAAGCTCAACCGTATGGAGACTCAGATCAGGGAGGTCGAGGGCGTCAATACCGTACTGGCGTATAATCTCTTTATCGGTCCGTCGTTCCCATCCGATATAATACCCGACAGGATCAATGAGGCGGTTAAACAGGGCGGTTACCAGCTCATGCTTGTCAATTCCGGCTATGAGGCCGCAACCGATGAGTCCAACAGACAGGTCGAAAAGATAGATGAAATCGTTAAAAGCTACGATCCTCAGGGATACGTTACGGGCGAGGGCGCTCTGTACAACGACATGATAGATGTTACGAGGACGGACTTCACAGTCACGAGCATTATTTCGATTCTTGCGATCTTTGTTCTCATAGCCATATTGTTCAGGTCGCTTTCGATCCCTCTGCTATTGATAGCATCTATAGAGTTTGCAATATTCATCAATGAGGGTATTTCCACTGTTTTAGGTGTTGAGATACCGTTCATTGCCCCGACCGTTATCTCGTGCGTTCAGCTCGGCGCCACGGTCGACTACGCCATTCTGCTGACCTCAAGGTTCAGGGAGGAGATATCCTCGGGAAAGAAAAAGACGGAGGCAATAAAGGCAGCCGCCGTAAGCTCCATGAGCTCTGTTTTCCAGAGCGCCGTCGTCTTTTTTGCGGCGACCTTCGGAGTTTACTGCGTCTGCACTATCTCGATCGTGAAGACCATCTGCGCCATGCTCGCAAGGGGCGCCGTAATCAGCGCTCTTGTTATCCTGTTTTTCCTTACTCCGATCCTGCTTGTCAACGAGGGCTTTATCGCGAGAACAACTAAGAACTGGGGTAAAAGGCAGACGGCGGATATTGTCTTTTCCGATGCTCCGGAGGATTATACGGAGTTTACGATATCCGATGATGATTGAAGGGAGGAGTAGCTTTGGTGAAAATTTTCAAACGTCTTACAGGTATTTTGCTTATCGTCGCTCTGCTCTGCTTGTGTGCCTGCGGAGCAGATGATAATAACGCCGCCGACGAACAAAAAGCGGCTCAGGTCAAATACACCGTGCCCGCCGGTTTCGCTTCAAAAAACGAGACAGTCTACGTCAACCTTGACCCGAGCGGAGCGGTATCTCAGACTATCGTCAGCGACTGGATCCACACCGACAAATCACAGGTTTACGTTAACGACGTCACAAATCTTAAGGAGATCGAGAATATCAAGGATGATTCCGTCCCCGAGGTCATGGGTCAGAATCTTAAATGGTACATGAATTCCACCGATCTCTATTATCAGGGCAAAACCGACGCCGGGCTTCCGCTCTCCTTCAGCTTCTCATACCTGCTGAACGGAAATCAGATCCTGCCTGATGAGCTCATAGGCAAAAGCGGAAAGGTCACGATAAAGATAAATATGAGCAATCTCGATTCGCACAAGGTGACCGTCAACGGCAGGAGCATCACGATGTACAATCCCATGCTCGTTGTCGGCGGCGTTCTGCTTGATGAGTCGAAGTTCCAGAATATAACGGTCACCAACGGTAAAACGATAGGCGACGGCAGCAAGCAATACGCTGTATTGACCGGCTTTCCCGGTATCAATGACAGCCTCGGCCTCAAGGAGATATCCTCCGAAACCTCCGACGGCACCTACAACTTTGAGGATAATTTTGAGATCAGCGCCGACGTAACCGACTTTGAGATCGGCAATTTTATGTTTTCCGCGATCCCGATATCTTCGCTTGATATCGGTCTGAACAGCATATCATCCTCAATGGACGACGTCAGAGGAAATCTCTCGAAGCTGCAGACGGTGCAAAAGAGTCTGAGCAATCTGAATATCGACAGCATTCTGAACTCGTTTACCGCAGATCCGAACAAAATCAACAATCTGTCATACCTCGTGGAGCAGGCCTCGAATCTTTATGATAACAACAAGGCTCTGATAAACGTGTTGAATAAGTACACCACGCCGGAAAATATCGCCACGATACAGGCGCTGACGGAATACATCGGTTCCGCGGATATTGAGGGTCTGCAATCCTCGCTTGAGGTCATAAACAAGGTGTTCGGCGACGAAGCGAGCGCAGAGAGGATACGTAAGGGTATGGATCTGCTCAGGCAGATGTCAAACGATCTCAGCGATCCCGATGTCAAGAGCGCCATAGCAAATCTGCCGCAGACGGTATCCACACTGTCTTCGCTTCAATCGGCTATCGACGAGAACAGGGATCTTATCAACGCTCTGAAAACGCTTTCGGATACCAACGCTCTCGCTGCTGTTCAGAGCGCACTCTCGGGGGTCGAGGGCACGCTTGCCGCCGGCGGACTCTCGGAGCTTACCAATATGACGATCAACGCCGACGAGCTCACCTCAAGGATGACCGCATGGATAGAGCTGGGCAAAACTTACAAGATATTCACCAAAGTCAACAGCGGAATGTCGTCCAAGGTTATGTTCGTATTCAAGGTTGATGCTCTGAAGACTATCACCACTCCGGACAGCACCGACGGTGAAGCCGCACCTCAGAAAAAGGAAAACGGATTTTTCTCATGGTTGAAGAAGCTTTTCGGATCCGATGACGCCGAAAACCAAGACAATAAAACGGAGTGAAGCATATGTTCGATTTTATAAGAGCGGTCTGCGCAGTGCCGGAGATCATCCCCGGAGACACAACTGCGAATACCGAAAGGATAGTCGCGCTTGCAGAAAAAAATGCTGACGCCGATATTATAGTTTTTCCCGAGCTTTGTATAAGCGGATATACCTGCGGCGACCTGTTTTTGCAGGAGGCTCTGCTCACCGGCGTTACGAATAGCGTTAAAGCTATTGCGGAGAGGACCTCAGATATCAGATCCCTGATCGCCGTTGGCGCTCCGCTCAGACTGGGCGGTCAGCTCTATGACTGCGCCGTTGTTATTTGCAGAGGCATCATACTCGGTATAAACGTCAAGACCTTCCTCCCGAATTATGAGGAATTTTATGAGAAAAGATGGTTTTCTTCCTCGCTGTCGCTGGACGTTTTTTCCGTCAGCTCCAAGCTGTTCGGCATCGGCGGAGATTATGATATCCCGGTCGGCAGCGGCCTTGTATATAACCTCGGCTCAAAGTGCCGGGTCTGCGCGGAGATCTGTGAGGATCTGTGGTCGCCGCTGCCGCCGAGTACTTATCCCGCGCTCGCAGGTGCGGATGTGATCATCAATCTATCAGCTTCAAATGAGATAATCGGCAAGAGACAGTACCGCAGGGAGATAGTGGCTCAGCAGTCCGCGAGGACTGTCAGCGCATATATTTACGCTTCCGCCGGTTCATCCGAGTCAACTACCGATCTCATTTTTTCCGGACATTCGATGATATGTGAAAACGGAAAAATGATCGCTGAGAATAAAGAGCTCATCGAAACCGGCTATTCTCTGAGAGCGGATATAGATATGGGAAGGATAACAGCGGACAGGATAAAACATAAGAACTTTGCCGACTGTGCCTCAGCAAATAACGGCGACAGAATGATCCGTGAGATCTGCGTTGAGGGCGAATTCGGCTCGGACGGAAGCCTTTATGATGTCGGCAGGCTGCCGTTTGTCCCGTCGTCTGAAAGCGACCGTATAGAGAGATGCATGGATATCTTCCGTATGCAGTCCGCCGCCCTTGCCAAGAGAGCCGCAACCGTCGGAGGACATATGGTCTTGGGCGTATCAGGCGGGCTTGATTCCACTCTCGCACTGCTTGTAAGCGTACAGGCCGCGAGGCTGCTCTCGCGTCCTGCGACCGACGTGATCGCACTGACTCTGCCGTGCTTCGGAACCACCGAGAGAACGCATACAAATGCGGACGCGCTTATGAGATCGCTCGGAGTCGAGGCGCACGAGATAGATATCAAGGACGCCTGCACGAGGCACTGTGAGGATATCGGGCATCCTGCCGATAAATTTGACGTCACCTATGAAAATATTCAGGCAAGGGAGCGCACCCAGGTGCTCATGGATTACGCGAGCGAAAGAGGCGGTTTTGTTGTCGGCACCGGCGATCTCAGCGAGCTTGCTCTGGGCTGGTGTACATATAACGCCGACCATATGAGTATGTACGGGGTCAACGCCGGAGTTCCCAAGACTCTTATAAGATGGATGATATCCGCCCTGATCGATTATGATGTGTTCCCCGGCAGTACAGATATTTTGAAGGATATAATAGATACTCCGATAAGCCCCGAGCTGCTTCCTCCTGACGAAAAGGGGGATATCGCACAGCAGACCGAGGAGATAATAGGGCCATATGCTCTGCACGATTTCTTTCTCTACTATATGATCCGTTTCGGCTTTTCTCCCGAAAAGATATTCTTCCTTGCGAAAAAGGCTTTTAAGGATGATTATGCTCCGGTAGAGCTCCTGAAATGGATGAAAGTATTCTATAAACGTTTCTTTACACAGCAGTTCAAGAGAAGCTGCCTGCCGGACGGAGTAAAGATCGGCAGCGTCTGCCTGTCCCCGAGGGGAGACTGGAGGATGCCGAGCGACGCTTCGTGCAGGATCTGGCTGGACGAATTGGAAAGAATTAAAATTTGATAAACAAAAATGGTGCGGAGTGAACCTCTGCACCATGGTTTATTATACGGTATTCTTATTAGTTTGTAGGTTTGTTCGGATTATCGAAGCGGTATATCTCTCTGCTCTCAATATCCATATCCGGAATCATTATCGGCTGGATGCCTGCATTGGCTGTCAGGCTTGTAATAAGAGCTCTTGCATACGGGAAAAGCTCCTTATAGGTCTGAACGTGGATGATCTCACGCTCGATGCCCTCAGTGTATGAGAACAGGCCCGCGAGCACAAGCTTGATCGAAAAGGCGGCGGGATTGTCCTTGTCCTCGATAGTCACCGTAAACTTGCCCTCGCAGATATTCTGATTCGTGTATCTGACGTTATAAGCGTAGCTGTTTTTAAGCTCTATCTTGGTGTTGGCTTTTATTTTATTGATAAAATCAAACTGTTCAATTTTATATCCGTTGAGTTTCAGATTTTTCATAATTAACTCCTCTTTCTTTCATTTTCCTTATTCTATCACAATACTCCTGATTTTACAAGTAAAATTATTATGAACTTATTGGCGCAGCAGAACAGTATTAAGCAGCGTCAGAGTGATAGTACCGGGAACGCCGAATAACGCGCATATTACGAGTGTGTACGCATTGACCGCGATTTTGAAGCCCGTCAGCAGTCCCAGGGCGTTGACGCTCAGCATGGAAGCGATCCCGCCGAGAGCGGACAGGATAGCCGAGGTGAAAAATTTGCCGCTTTTGTACATTGATAAAAGGACTGCCGACACGCCGATAAGTATAACCGTTGCAACCGCTATTTCCATAGTGATCCGCGCCTTCCGGTTACGGCGATCTTATCGAGCTTTGCCCGCCTTATAAGGTAGGAATACCTTCTCTCCAGCTCGTTGAGCCTGAATATCAGTGATTCTATCTCATAACTGTCCGTCGCCTCGTTGAATCTCGCGTAGGTTTTTTCTGTTTCATCAATCGTTTCGATTATAAGAGCTGTAAACTCACGATCCTCTTTTTTCGGTCTGGTTTTTCCTGCCATAATATCAATTATCATCACTTGTCCCTCCGGTAAATTTATATTGCGTATGCCGGCAGGTTATGATATTATAATAAAAGATTTTTGACGGAGGTTGATACTATGTACGATATTGCCGTTATCGGCGCAGGCGCGTCAGGCCTCTGCGCCGCGATAAGTGCAAAAAGAGAGTCTCCGTCGAGCTCCGTAGTGATTATCGAGGCTCTTCCCCGAGTAGGTAAAAAGATTCTCGCCACCGGCAACGGCAGGTGTAATTTGACAAATACCGGTCTGTCCTGCGAAAAATTCAACAGGCCTGATTTTACCCGCGAGGTTTTCGGTGAATATAACTGTGAAAGAATAACAGCTTTCTTTGAGTCCGTCGGACTCATGACCTTTGTTGATCCGGAGGGCAGGGTATATCCGCTGAGCAATACTGCAAATTCCGTTCTTGACGCGCTTAGGTTCGAGTGCGTCAATCTCGGTGTAAAGATACTAACTGAGCTTCACGCCGATAATGTCTCAAAGACCGGGGACGGTTTTGAGATAAACGGAAAAATCAGATGCAAAAGGCTCATCATATCCACGGCAGGTAAAGCCTGCAGGGCACACGGCTCAGACGGCAGCGGCTACAAACTCGCCCGAATGTTGGGTCACAGCATCGTAGAGCCCTGTCCGGGGCTTGTCGCGCTGACGGTTAAGGATCCGCCCAAGGCTCTTAAGGGGATCAGGGTCAGGGCAAAGTCCGCGCTTATCTCGGACGGCCGTTCGGCAGCAACTTCCCAGGGAGAGGTGTTGTTTACCGATTACGGCCTTTCAGGCATCTGTATAATGGATCTTTCATTAAAGGCTGTAAAGCTGCAAAGCTGCACGGTTGCTCTTGACGTCCTCCCGGATCTTTGCGTGAGCAGTATAGTCTCCGTCCTTGAAAGCGATAAATCACGGAACCCGTCCCTCAGCCTGTGCGACGCAATGGGCGGTTTTATGCACAGGACAATAGCGGCATTTATTCTCAAACGCTGCGGTATCGGCAATGACCGCCGTCTCGGCGAATGCGGTGAAGCTGATTTTATCAATACAGCTTCAGCCGCCAAGTCCCTGAGCTTTGAGGTGACGGGGACAAGGGGCTTCGATAACGCGCAGATCACCGTTGGAGGAGTTGACACCTCAGAGATCAATGAAAGAGATCTCAGCTCAAAAAAGACCCGCGGCCTGTATTTCAGCGGAGAGATCATGGATGTGGACGCGGTTTGCGGCGGATATAATCTGAGCTGGGCGTGGGCGTCGGGGCTGACCGCCGGCAGAGCCGCTGCCGAATTCTGAGGTCTTTATCTATACATTTTACGGTTAAATGTACAAATAAATGTTGAAGTCTTTTCAGCGGTGTGTTAGAATCTCCATGGGGTGATCGAATGTCGAACCGTCATTCAAGCGATAAAACCAGGCTCATGCTCGCCGACTCACTGCGTGAGCTTATGAAGAAAAAACCACTCGATAAGATCAAGATCCACGAGATAGTGGATAACTGCGGCTTGAACCGTCAGACCTTTTATTATCATTTTCACGATATATACGCACTGGTTGAATGGATCTGTCAGTACGACTCCGCACAGCTAATGAATGAATACAACGATTCAGGCGATGTTAAATTGATTGTAACAAAGATACTTGATTATATTCAGCTCCGACGTGATGAAATAATCTGTGTCTTGAATTCCAAGGCTCAGTTATACTTTATTAATTATGTTAACAACAGCCTCGATTACTGCCTGAAAGGCGTTATAGATGATTATGCTAAGGATCGTAAGCTTGACGATCATTACCGCAGCTTTATCTCCGGCTTTTACACCTTTGCGCTGAGCGGCGAGCTGTTTGACTGGATCAAAGCCGGCAGTTCAACTAAAATGCCGCCGCAGGAGCTTGTCAGGATGCTCGAAATCGTCATAAGCGACAACATCAGGCTGACAGTTGAGCGCTGTTCTAAGGTGAACAGGCCTTAAAAATTTGTTGACAAACAATAAATATGATGATAGAATTAGTAAAAATATCAAAGGCATTGACGAAGAGTTTCCGCATCTTCTACTTTCAGAGAGCCGTTGTGCGGTGAAAAACGGCAGTATGGATGCGTTCTGTAGCTTCCGAGCCGGAGGAAAGAAAGCAGTTTAGTGAGTAGAATCCTCCCGTTGCGCCGCGTAAAGGCGATATTACAAGCGGCATCTTTGATGCAATTTGAGTGGTACCGCGGGTCAATCTCGTCTCAAAGAATCTTTCTTTGAGGCGTTTTTTTTACAGGAGGATTATTATGTCAAAAGATCTTGCCAAACAATACAATCCAAAGGACGTTGAGGACAGAATCTACAAAACCTGGCTCGACGGGAACTATTTCCACGCCAAGTGCGAGCCTGATAAAAAGCCCTATACAATAGTCATTCCGCCGCCGAATATAACCGGCCAGCTCCATATGGGTCACGCCCTTGACAACACTCTGCAGGATATCCTTATTCGGTTCCGCAGAATGCAGGGCTATGATACTCTCTGGCTGCCGGGAACCGACCACGCCTCGATAGCGACCGAGGCTAAGATCGTTGAGGCCATGCGCAAGGAGGGCCTTTCCAAGGAGGACGTCGGGCGCGAGGGCTTCCTTAAAAGAGCTTGGGACTGGAAGGAAAAGTACGGCGGACGTATAATCGAACAGCTCAAAAAATTGGGTTCATCCTGCGACTGGGAGAGGGAGCGCTTCACCCTTGACGAGGGCTGCAGCAAGGCCGTCAATCAGGTCTTTATGAACCTTTACAATAAGGGACTTATATACAGAGGCGAAAGGATAGTCAACTGGTGCCCCCACTGCATGACGTCTATCTCGGACGCAGAGGTGGAATATGAGGATCAGAAGGGTCACTTCTGGCACGTCAAGTATCCTCTCGAGGACGGCAGCGGCTATGTTGAGATCGCCACGACGAGGCCCGAAACGATGCTCGGCGACACCGCGGTCGCAGTTCACCCGGACGACGAAAGATATAAGGACATTGTCGGCAAGATGCTGATACTGCCGCTTGTTCACAGAAGGATACCGGTCATAGCCGATAAATACGTCGAAATGGATTTCGGTACCGGTTGCGTCAAGATCACGCCAGCCCACGACCCGAACGACTTTGAGGTCGGTCTCAGACATAATCTTGAGGTCATAGATACCTTCACGGACGACGCGCATATCAAGCCCGAGTGGGGCAGATACGCCGGCATGACCCTCGCCGAGGCGCGAAAGGCAATAGTGGAAGACCTCGAGAAGGAGGGCGTACTGCTCAAAACCGAGGATTATTCCCATAACGTCGGCACCTGCTACAGATGCCACACCAACATAGAGCCCAAGGTTTCAAAGCAGTGGTTCGTTTCCATGAAGCCGCTCGCTCAGCCTGCGATAGACGCGGTAAAGAACGGCGAGACAAAATTCGTGCCCGAGAGATTTGAAAAGATTTATTTCCACTGGCTTGAGAATATCAAGGACTGGTGTATCTCACGTCAGCTGTGGTGGGGCCACAGGATACCCGCATGGTACTGCGATGAGTGCGGAGAAATGGCAGTCTCCAAGGATGAACCCGGCGAATGTCCCAAGTGTCACTCAAAGAGCTTCACCCAGGATCCCGACACACTTGACACATGGTTTTCTTCGGCGCTGTGGCCGTTCTCGACTCTCGGCTGGCCGGATAAGACTCCGGAGCTCGAGCATTATTATCCTACAAGCACCCTTGTTACCGGCTATGATATAATACCCTTCTGGGTCATGAGAATGATGTTCTCGGGTCTTGAGCAGACCGGTACCGTTCCCTTCGATACCGTTCTTATCCACGGCCTTGTCCGCGATTCCCTCGGCAGAAAGATGTCCAAATCCCTCGGGAACGGCATTGATCCGCTTGAAATAATCGACACCTACGGCGCGGACGCTCTGCGCTTCACACTCGCCACCGGAAACAGCCCGGGCAACGATATGCGTTTTGCGGACGAGAAGGTCAGCGCGAGCAG
>JAFSXA010000093.1 GCA_017450135.1 Clostridia bacterium
ATTTAAAACGGACGTCTCCGCGTGCGGGGTGAGCCTTGAGGAGCTGGCGCAGATAAACGCCATGACCGTCAGAGAGCTTGCCGCCGACGAGGTGTTCACGTTCAACGTGATACTCTGTGATAACGAGATCGACCGCGATTTTGAGCGTTTCGACGATTCCGCGCTCGAAAAGATGGCGGAGCTCTTTGTCGGAACTACGGGTATATTTGACCATGTGCCGAAGAGCGGAAACCAGACGGCGAGGATATATTCCGCCGCCTGTGTGCGCGAGGACGGCAGAGTCAATTCATACGGCGAGCCTTACGTCTGCCTTAAGGCGAAGGCCTATATCCCCAGAACGGCGAAAAACGCGGATCTCATAGCGGATATCGAGAGCGGTATCAGGAAGGAGGTCAGCGTAAGCTGTGCCGCAGAGAGCTGTACTTGCTCGATATGCGGCGCGGATATGCGCTTCGGCGGATGCAGACATTTAAAGGGAGAGAGCTACGACGGCAAGCTCTGCTGCGGAATACTCTCCGATATCACGGATGCATACGAATGGTCCTTCGTCGCGGTGCCTGCGCAGATAAACGCAGGCGTGACGAAGAGCTACGGAAAGGAGATAGTAAAAACGAAGGATATAATTGAAAAAATCAAGAGCGGAGCCGAGCTGAGCCTGACTCAGGGTCAGACCAAGGGCCTTTCGGCATATATCGAAAAGCTTGAAAAGCAGGCACGCGACGGAGCTGTTTACAGAAAGAGCCTTATCTCCGACACGGTGAGGTTTGCCGTGACTGCGGTGCCGTCGCTCGACCCGGAGAGCGTTGAGAAGATGTGCTCCGGAGTGGAGACCGGCGAGCTTGCAGGCATAAGAGACGCCTTTAGAAAAAAGGCGGGCGAGGTGATCCCGCTGTCGCCTCAGCTCAAGGCGGAGGCCGCGGCTCAAGCCGAGGACAACAGTGATTATAAGTTTTAAGGAGGATAAAAATGAGTTTTGATAATATAAAGCTTGAAAAAGGAATGTACGGGACAGGTGAATCTTTCACCCGCACGCTTGAAAGACTTGATCCGTCCGAGAATTACAAGGGAACCAACATGGAGGGGCTTGACGCCTATGAGCGCCAGCTCAAGCGCTTTGATATAAGACCCACGGGAGCCGACAGCTCGGTGGTCGGTAAATTCTTCCAGACGAGTGACGCCGCCGTCATTTTCCCCGAGTTTGTTTCACGCGCCGTAAGATACGGTCTCGATGAGGCGAGCTTCCTTCCCGATGTCACAGCTGCTGTGACGAACATCGATTCGATGGATTACAGGACAATGACGCTCGACATGACGGATGCAAACGCGGAAATGCCCGAGATATCCGAGGGCGATCTGCTGCAGACTGCTGATTTCAGCGTGAGCGACAGAACCATAAGACTCAAAAAGCGCGGCAGGATGATATCGACCTCCTACGACGTGATAAGATTTCAGCGCCTCGATATCATTTCCATCGCGCTCAAGCGTATCGGCGCCTTCCTTGCGCAGAGCCTGATGGCGGATGCGGTGGACGTGCTCCTCAACGGCGACACATCGAGTCATTCAAACGCCGCGATTGCCGACACACTTTCCGGCAGCACCTATACCTACGCCGATCTCATAGATTTTTGGTCGGATTTTTCGCCCTATGAGCTCAATACCATCATTGCCTCGCCCAAGGTCACGTCGGCTTTGCTGAAAATGTCGGAGTTCAGGGACGCGGCGGCAGGCCTTAATTTCCACGGCACAGGCAAGCTCATCACCCCGTTCGGTGCAAATCTTATCAAATCCTCTCACGTCACCGACGCAGATATGATGATAGGACTCGACAAGACCTGCTCGCTTGAAATGGTTAAGGTCGGAGATATCGAAACCGATTACGGCAAGCTTGTCGACCGTCAGCTTGAGCAGATCGGCATTACTGCCATAACGGGCTTTGCAAGGATCCTTCCCGGCTCGGTCAGAACGCTGTCCAAGTCTGCGGGTGCATAATATGAGCTTTTGGGAAGTCAGGGATTATCTCGGACAGTTAGTCGATATCGGCGGAGGATCCTCCGAGGAGATATCCGACGTCTGTCGCACTTCGCTCAAGGAGATCCTGACCCTGCTCAAGCCGGGAGCCGACGGGTGCGACATGAGGGTCATTGCAGCGGCGGCGGCCGGTGCGTATTACAAGCTGATGCTTAAAAGGTACGCTGCGGCGTCGGAGGCTTCCACCGATGAGTTCACCTCTTTCAAGGCCGGCGATATCAGTATCAGCGGCAGATCGTCCTCTGCGGCGAAGGACGCGCAGGTTCGCCTGGACAAGGCGGAGCGTCTGCTTGAGACCGCAATGGTAAAGCTTGCCCCTCTATGCGAGGATAACAGCTTTGAATTCAGACAGGTCGGAGTGAAGAAGAAATGACGATAAACTCTATCTTTGAGCGATACGGCAGGGACGTGACCCTCAACGGACCGGACAACTGGAGCAGCGAGACCTACGGCGCGTTCATACAGCCGCTCAGATACAAGAACAAGATGTATCTCAACGGCGTCAACACCGTCATCGGTTTCAATTCCGAGGGGCATTACCTCTACCTTGGACCTCCCGAGCACGATCTGACAAGGCTCGACAAGTCATATCAGATCAGAACCTCGGACAAGAAATATACTATCGACCGGGCGGAGAAGGTGTATCTTAAAAATGAAGTCGTCTATGTGTGGGCGATAATACGCGAGATAGTGGAGGTGGATTGATGGACAGTATTGTTGCTCTGCCGCGGCTGATAGTCGAATGGCTCGGCACTCAGGAGGATATGAGCGATCTGACCTTTTTTGTCGAATATCCTCCAATAAAAAAGGCTGTTCCGCTCAGAAAATCCATTGTCGCTGTCGGCGTTGAGAGCATAGAGATCAAGGATAAGTTCGTTGATACGGACTCCGACGGTGTGCTCGAAAGGCAGGAATACTGCCGCCTTGCTTTGATCAGGGCGAACCTGAAGATCTGCGTGCCCTTCGATCTCGGAGGCCAGACCTGCCACGATATTTTTACGCGGATAGCGGACGCTCTGACGTTCAGGACAGACCTGAACATCTCGGAATCCGGGTGTGAAAACGTGGTGTCGGATCGTGATACGGACTCTCTTATCATGAACGGCTGGTTTTTGATGCAGGCTGATTTCTGCCCGGCTCAGAGCACGGACGAGAATTATGTGTCATTCCTTGACAAGGAGCTGCTCTGCGGAAGCCATATCCGGAACAATGACATCCATGTTACCGCCGGGGACAAGGAAAAATGGAACGCGTATTGTGTGACCGGCACCTACATAGGCAACGGCTCGGCGTCGCAGACGATCAGACCCGGTTTTGCGCCGAAGGCTGTTTTTGTCTGCGCAACGGGGTATCCTCCGATGAAGATCAACTTTTCGGGACAAACCGTGAAAAACTATTTCGGCTTTGCCTGCTCAGGCGACGGAACTCAGGGCGTCAGCGTCACGTCCGACGGCTTCAGGGTGTCCTCTGCGACCTCGGGAGGCGCGACCGGCGCGCTGAACGAGGCGGCGACGAGCTATTTGTATGTAGCCTTCAGATGATACACGCATGAGCTCTGCCGCGTCAGGCTGAAGCCAAACGGTATAATTATTCAATGAATGCAGGGTGCAGGAGCTTTCTGCGCCCTGTTTTCGCATAGCGAACGGTGTTGACATACCCGGAAAAATAAAATATAATAACAGTATAAAAGCCTGTGCGCTTTAAGCATAAAGGAGATTAAAAAAATGAAAAAGATCATATCGGTTTTTCTCACGATTTGTATGCTGATATCCGTCTGCGCGGCGGGTACCGTATACGTCTTTGCGGACAGTGAAAAAATAGACGGCACGGATATCACGTTTTCGTTTGATCCGTCTGATGAGAGCCTCAATTTTGAGGGCACCGGAGCTATCCCGGATTACGACGATTACAGGGACGGCTACGGCGGAGTCGAGCTGAAATACCCCTGGAAGGATATCGCCTGCAAAAAGATCACCTTTTCCGACGGTATCACGGGCATAGGCAACTATGCGTTCTGTTACAGCACGAAGCTTGAAAGTGTGGAATTTCCCTCGAGCGTCACGTCGCTGGGTGAGGGAGCGTTCTTATACTGCACGTCGCTCAAGAGCGTCGTTATTCCGGACGGCATTACCAGGGTCGGCAAGAGCCTGTTTGAGAACTGCCATTCGCTCGAGAGCGTAACCTTTGCTCCGGGCACTCAGGAGATCGGCGACCGCGCGTTCTTTAGGTGCACGTCGCTCAAATCGGTCGAGCTGCCCGAGACGCTTGAAAAAATCGGGGCATACTCCTTCGACCAGTGCAGTATGCTGGAGAGTCTTACCATCCCGGACAAGACTGCCGAGATCGGCGCCTACGCCTTTTACACCTGCGAAGCCATGACTTCTCTTGACCTCGGCGGCGCGGTTTCAATAGGAAGATTTGCTTTCAGCGGCTGCTCTGCGCTCAAAGAACTGATTATCCCCGAGGGCACAGAGGCAGTGTCCGATAATGAGTTTGAGGACTGCTCCGGGCTTGAGAGCGTCACCCTCCCGGATTCGCTTAAAGCTATCGGCAGCAACGCCTTTAATTTCTGCAATTCCCTGAAGGCTGTCACCATACCGCAGACCGTTACGGAAATCGGCACAAAGGCTGTCGGTTACGGCAGCAGAGGAAAGCTCACGGAGGGCTTTGTGATCTCCGGTTACACAAATACCGAGGCGCAGGATTACGCCGTTAAAAATTCAATAAAATTTGAAGCTCTCGGGCACTGCACCGTAGGCCGCTGCGGCGAGAAGATAAACTGGAGCTACGACGTCGAAACCGCGACGCTGACCCTTGCGGGCGAGGGCGCGACCTATGATTTCTCAGCCGAGAAACCGGCGACTTACATCGGACTTGATATACAAAGGATCGAGCTTGACGAGAGGATAACGGGGATAGGATCGTTCGCATTTTTCAACTGCCAGGCAGGTGAGATCACCTTATCCGAAAAAGTCACGGCGATAGGCGAGAAGGGCGTCGGCTATTACAGCATGGAGAAGATCGATGAGGAGAGCGGCGAGCTTGTAACGGTCGTGACAAAGATGGAATCCTTTGTCATAAACGGCCACAGGCATACGGCTGCATCCGAATACGCTGAGTCAAATGGGATCAAGTTTAATTCACTCGATCCCGAGCCGGTGTACAGGCCGGTCGAAAACGCTCCGCTGGTCATAGATGAGGACATTATCAAGGTTTACGCAACCGAGCTTACCGCCGCCGAATTTGAGAGCCTGTTTGAGTGCGCTAACTGTACTCTTTCGATTTCCTCCGAGAGTATTGCAACGGGTGCTGTCGTCACGTTCACCGACGATCAGGGCTACAAGATCGACGAGTTCACCGTCATAGTCAACGGCGACGTCTCGGGCGACTCCTTTGTTAACTCCACGGACGCCCTGCTGATATTACAGCATTCAGTAGGCCTTATCACGCTTGAGGGAGTTCCGCTCAGATCCGCTGATCTTGACGGCGACGGAAATATCAATTCCTCCGACGCGCTGCTGATCCTCCGCCTTTCCGTCGGAAGTCTGACTCAGGAGTCAATGATCCCGGGCGCGGAGATCCCGGAAAAACCCGAGAATCCGGAAAATCCCGGCGGCACGGATACTGCCGGCGGCGCCGCGTAAAGTATACAAAACAGCAAAGGGCTGTCGCATTTAGCGAAGAACAAAAAGAAACAGAATTAAATGCAGTTTGCAACAGATGATAGTTTGTTGCAGACTGCATTTTCTAATATAAACAAATTATTTACAAAAACGTTTATAATAATGTTTCTTTTTTCGCTGTTTTTCTCCCTCGCCGTACCTTTGTACTGCCTTCGGTCGAAGAAAACAGCGTCTTCATCTAAATGCGACAGCCCCTTTTTATCTATATGTGTGATTAAACCTTGCCGCGTTCCAAAACCCGCCTCATATCTTCGGGCGGATCCGCTTCAAAGCAGAGTGCGTCTCCCGTCACCGGATGCACGAATTCCGACCTTGCGCAGTGCAGGAGCTGATGGCCGAGCTCAGGGAGCT
This sequence comes from Clostridia bacterium, assembly GCA_017450135.1. GTDB lineage: Bacteria > Bacillota > Clostridia > Oscillospirales > Acutalibacteraceae > CAG-488. Next base: position 6,063 of record JAFSXA010000093.1, read on the forward strand.
TGCCGCCGTACATATCGTCGCCTATGAGCGGAAAGCCAATTGACGCCATGTGCACCCTTATCTGGTGGGTTCTGCCGGTCTCGAGCCTGATCCTCAAAAGCGCAAGACTGCCGCTCCTTCCGACGACCTGCCAGTGGGTAACGGCTCTGTCGCCGCTGTCGCCGACTGCCCGTAGGGTCTTGCCGGGGTCGGGACGGAAGATCGGCCTGTCGATCGTTCCCGAATCGGCTATGTCTCCCTCTGTCACGGCGAGGTACTCCTTTTTGATATTTCCCTGAAGCCGCGCGGCGGAGTGCCTGCTCAGCGCGCATACGATCAGCCCCGAGGTGCCCTTGTCGAGTCTGCCGACTGCACGGAACGCGGTGGATTTGCCATGTGAGAGCAGATGGCCTGCGAGGGCGTTGGCAAGGGTGTCGCCCTGATGGTTGTGCGTGGGATGGCAGGCGAGGAAGGGACTCTTGTTCACGATGATCAAATCGTCGTCCTCAAAAACAATATCGAGGGGAGTATTCGACGGCGGGATATCGGAATCGGGGCAGGGGATGTCCACGCCTATCACGTCGCCGGTGCGGATGATATCGACGGTGCGGGTCGGTTCGCCGTTGAGAGTTATTCCGTTTTCGGTCCGCTTCAGCGAGCGGATGAGCCTTGTCGACAGCTTGACCTCGGAGCGCAAAAAGCTCTCCGCCCTTTTGCCGTCGTATTCCGAGGGGACAGTGAATCTCAGCTTTCTTATCATAGGTATTACTCCCGCAATCTGATCGTTTACACCGGAATTTTAGCACCTTTCGCCCCCGGTTGCAAGCACGGCTGTGAAAAATACTCACCGATCCGGGTTTCCCTTGTCAGATTTATCTGCTTTTTCGTGATAAATCACAATATTTTGTACAGAATAACAAAAGTTTGAGAATTGAGTTAAAATTATAACAAACCTCTTGAATATTTTATAAAAAAGTTATAAAATATCAAAGGTCAAAAAAGAATTAATTTTTGGAGGTAATCATTATGTCAGTTAAAGTTGCTATTAACGGTTTCGGCCGTATCGGTCGTCTTGCTTTCAGGCAGATGTTCGGCGCAGAGGGTTATGAGGTCGTCGCTATCAACGATCTTACCAGCCCCAAGATGCTTGCCCATCTTCTCAAGTACGATACAGCTCAGGGCAACTATGTTGCAATGGGTCACACTGTTGAGTACAACGAGGGCGAGGGCGAGGACAACTACATCGTTGTCGACGGCAAGAAGATCGTTATCTATAAGATGCCCAACGCGGCAGATCTCCCCTGGGGCGAGGTCGGCGTTGACGTAGTTCTCGAGTGCACGGGCTTCTACACCTCTAAGGAGAAGGCCTCCGCCCATATCAAGGCGGGCGCCAAGAAGGTTGTTATCTCCGCTCCTGCCGGCAACGACCTTCCCACAATCGTTTTCAACGTAAACCATGAGACGCTTACCAAGGAGGATACCGTTATATCCGCCGCGTCCTGCACCACCAATTGCCTTGCTCCCATGGCTAAGGCTCTCAACGATTACGCTCCCGTTCAGAGCGGTATCATGACTACTGTTCACGCCTACACAGGCGATCAGATGATCCTTGACGGTCCTCAGCGCAAGGGCGACCTCCGCCGCGCACGCGCAGGCGCACAGAACATAGTTCCCAACTCAACGGGCGCTGCGAAGGCGATCGGCCTTGTTATCCCCGAGCTCAACGGTAAGCTCATCGGCTCTGCTCAGAGAGTTCCCGTACCCACAGGCTCTACCACTATCCTTGTAGCTGTTGTAAAGGGCAAGGATATCACTCCCGATTCGATCAACGCTGCTATGAAGGCCGCCTCCGACGAGTCCTTCGGCTACAACACCGACATGATCGTTTCCTCCGACGTTATCGGTATGCGCTACGGCTCACTCTTTGATTCCACTCAGACCATGGTCACCAAGATCGACGACGACACCTATCAGGTACAGGTCGTTTCATGGTATGATAACGAGAATTCCTACACGAGCCAGATGGTTCGCACTATCAAATATTTTGCAGAGCTGTAATCCAAGCTTTGATTTTCGGGGCTGTCGCGTTTAGCGACAGTCCCTTTGTTGTTTGTAATTCTTTATAGGCATTAACGCCTTGACATTTTCGGTTTATGTTGCTATAATCAACGGAGAAATTATTATCGGGAGTAGTATGTGTATGGAAAAAGCAAGCTTGAAAAGCTATCTTAAAATTGCGCGTATAAATCATTGGATAAAGCAGCTTTTTGTCGTCCCGGGCATCGTCTTTGCCTTCTTTCTGGCGGGCGTGGACGACTGGAAGCAGTTTGCGGTAAACGTCGTGCTTGGAATGCTCTCGACAAGCTTTGTCGCTTCGGCAAACTACGTTATCAACGAGTGGCTCGACGCCGGCTTTGACAAGTTCCATCCGACCAAAAAGAACCGCCCGATAGTCGCGGAGAATCTTAAGGTCGGATACATCCTGCTTGAATACGCGGTGTTTGCGGTCATCGGTCTTGTGTTGGCATGGTTTGCCGGCAAATACGTTTTTGCCATGGAGGTATGGCTGTTCGTCATGGGCATCCTCTATAACGTGAAGCCTGTCAGACTCAAGGAGATCCCCTTTGTTGACGTGCTCAGCGAATCCGTCAACAACGCCATACGTCTGCTCATAGGCTGGTTCATCGTCACCGGCAGATACCTGCCGCCGATCAGCATAATTTTCGGCTACTGGATGGGCGGCGCTTTCCTGATGGCTATCAAGAGATATGCTGAGTACAGGATGATAGGCGACAAGACGCAGGCGGCTCTCTACAGAAAATCCTTTAAGCGCTACACCGAAAATTCTCTGCTCTCCTCCGCGATATTCTATGCGCTGCTCTCGGTTTTCTCATGCGGAGTATTTATGATAAAATACAGGATAGAGCTGCTCATAGCCATACCGTTCCTTTGCGGCCTCTTTGTCATCTACCTCAACCTCAGCTATAAAAATGACTCGTCCGTGCAGAAGCCCGAGAAGCTCTACAAGGAAAAGGGGCTCATGCTCTACCTGCTGGTTTTTGTCGCAATAGTTACGGCTCTGATGTTTATCGACATACCCGTGCTGTCAGAATGGTTCCTCGGAGAATCTCTGCTTGCAGGAAAATAAACTAAAGGTCAAGTCTAAAGGAACGGGCTGTGGATATGATAAATAACAGGGAAAAAGTAAATTACAGGATAATGACGGCGGCGCTGTTAGCGTTTATGGCGGTGTCGTGGGCGCTGTTCATCTTCCTGAACGGTTTTGTCTGCCTGGACGCAATGGGCCACTCCGCCATAGTCGGCTACACCCTCAGGGGCTATGACGCTTACAAGCTGATAGGCGAGGAAGCTCTCCTGCCCGAGGTCGGCGCCATACCGCCGTATTTTTCGACGGTGCCGTGGGCACTCGCGTTCGGAGCGATATTCTACCCGGGCTATCTGCCGTTTAAATTCGTCAAGATATACATCACGGCTCTGCACTTTATCGTGCTTGCGCTGATGATGCTGACCGTTGCAAAAAAGACAAAGAACAGCTCGGCAAAGTCTCTGACCATGTTCCTGTTTGCGGTGCTCGGCAATTTCAGTTTTATGTATTCTCTGCACTTCGGCAACTGCGGCGGCGTGGTCTCCATGCTGGTTGTCTGCGCCGTTCTGCTCGTCGATGATAAGCCCGCGCTCGCAGGCCTTATCATGGGCGTCGCCCTCCTGAAGCCGCAGATATCGGCTGTCTTCTGCCTTTTGTGGCTGATCGAAAAAAAGATAAAGCCACTCGTCGTCGCCGGTCTGTTTACCGTCGCGGGCTGGGCGGCTTCGTCGCTGTGCAGCCATACCGATCCGCTGACCCTGCTCAAGGAGATGCTCGGGGCGTCAACCGCGTCGGAGCTGCAGTACCTCGGCCTTCTCTCTCCGCTGAGATTCGCCGGCGTCAGCTCGACAGTAATACTCGCCGCGAATATGATCATCGGCTGTGCGTTTGCCGTGATCCTCTATATGCAGCTCAAAAAGAGGGGACTTACGGAACAGAGCCTGTTCCTTCGCTGTCTGCCCGCCGCCTGCGCGTCGTGCGTGTGGATATATAAAAACGGCACGGATTATCTGATGCTGATCGTCGCCGTCTTTGCCCTTCTTGAAATGCTCAGTCTGATAACGGACGGCAAACGTTTTTTCGCCCTGATGGTTATGACGGTCTACGTCCAGCTCAGCCGCGCCGCGGTCAGCTTCGTATCCTATGCCTTCCCGGACAGCCCGCTGCTCAGAGATCTGGCCAAGAGCGCCGACGGATTTCTGATACTGGCGGTCGGCGTGGGGGTCTGCGCCCTCGCCTCATCGGTGTATAAGAAGAAAATCGCGGAATGAAAATAACAATATGTATCTGACCGGCAGAGCTTCACTCTCTGCCGGTCAGACAGTTGATAAAGGCGCAAGACCATTTGCAATAAACATAATATCGGCAATGCTTACTGTCATCGGGCGTAGTACCTTGTTTCATCTAAAAGTTGACATCTGATTGCAAGAATGATTGTGCTGAACAAGGATGAAAATGCAGGCAGGCTGACGCCTGTCAAGTTCAAAGACGCAGTTCAGCGAAATCAGACGTAGTAATGCTTGCAAAGTTTTAGGTGTTACAGGGTAGTAGGGGTCGACGACCACGCCCTCCCATCCAACCTGAAAAATTCTGTTTATATAACACACTTAAAACCGTGAAGAACAGAAATTCTATTCTTATTGCAAATTCGCCGCTTTTCTGTCCTCTCGCAGTACCCTTTGTACAGCTTCGGGTCAGAGAAAGCGGCATCCTGCATCCTTTCTCAACGTCTGTCTGCGTGCCGGAAAACCCGTTATTTTTGTAAAAAACTTGACTAATATACAAGATATAGTGTAAAATATAATTTGATAATTTTTGAAAAGGAGAGTCGTTATGGCAACTAAGAAGAACTACGGCAATAACGATATCAGCGTATTAAAGGGCCCG
>JAFSXA010000094.1 GCA_017450135.1 Clostridia bacterium
CTGTCTCCTTTCCTGTCCTCAAAGGAGCTTACGGAGATTTTCGGCTGTAATATGCTCGACAAGAGCAGTATGAAAGCTGATTTTGACGGTCTGACCGGCATTTCCGACGTCAAGCCGTTTGAGTGCATCGGCACGGTGAGCGAGATAAGGTGCGCCCTTGACGCCGCTGTCGTAAGATACAGGGACGCGGGCGAGCCGCTGCCGTACCTGCTCGATTATTTCAGCCGTTCTCCTGCGGCAGGCAGATCGGATATCAAAGCTCTGCTCGGGGAATTCAACACGGAGAATAATATTCCGGAGCATTTCAAAGACTATATTGCGGAGATGTACAGATATGTGTCAGAAACTGAATGATTTTTTTGAGAATAAAAGCGTGCTCATCCTCGGCTTCGGCAGAGAGGGCGTTTCATCCTATAATTATCTGAGAAAGTATTTCCCCGATAAGGATATAGCGATCTCCGATATGAGGGAGGTCTCCCTTACGGACGACAGCCACGTTATCATCCACAGCGGCGAGGATTATCTTGAGCACATTTTTGACTATGACGTGGTGCTGAAAACCCCCGGTATACCGCTTGTGAACGTCAAGATACCGGAGAACGTCAAGGTAACCTGCCAGATGGATCTCTTCCTGAAATTTGCCGATTGCAAGAAGGTCGGCATAACCGGCACCAAGGGCAAGACCACCACCTCCACGCTGACGTATGAGCTGATCTCAGCGGCCGGGAAGGACGCCTTCCTTGTCGGGAATATCGGCGTGCCCGTTTTTGATATTATCGACGAGTGCTCAGGCAAGATAGCGGTCATAGAGATGTCCTGCCATCAGCTTGAATTCTGCGAGGCCTCGCCGGACGTTGCAATCTTTACCAATATTTATCAGGAGCACCTTGACCACTACGACGGCTTCGAGGGTTATGTAAACGCCAAGCTGAATATCGTAAAGTATCAGACTGAGGACGACGTGCTGATCTACAACGCAGACCAGGACACGACTGGGATAATTGATTTTTCACAATACAAGTGCAAAAAAATACCCGTCAGCGCTGAGCCTGAAAATGATTTCCTGCGCAGTCTCATAAGCCTCAATGACAGACTGCTCGGCAGTCATTCGCATCAGGATATTTTCTTTGCGGAGGCGGCGGCGCGGCTCTTCGGCGCGAACGATGAGGATATAGTAAGGGGAGTCAAAAACTTCAAGGGCATTCCGCACAGGATGGAGCCTGTCGGCGTCTTTGGCGGTATTGAGTTTTATAATGACAGCATTGCAACTATTCCGCACGCGGTCGAATGTGCGGTCGAGGCGCTCGGGAATATAGATACCCTTATCTTCGGCGGCCTTGACAGGGGCATAGATTACGGCGGCTTCATTGATTATCTCGCGGTGTGCCCGATCGGGAATATCATAGGTATGCCCGAAACCGGCACAAAGATATGCGCAGCGCTTGCCGAAAGGAGCTGCGGCAAAAACATTATGCCTGTTGATACCATGGATGAGGCGGTGGAGCTGGCATTCAAGTACACAAAGAAGGGCTGCTCATGCCTGCTTTCGCCCGCAGCGCCGAGCTATAACGCCTATAAAAACTTTGAGGAGAAGGGCGACCACTTTAAAAAGCTTGTCAAAAATCATTGATTAGTGTTTTAATTTAATATTATTTGAAAAAAATATAGACATTTTGTATGATAAATGATACAATAAATTGATTAGACTGCGAACGGAGGAGAGCCAATGGGCAATTGCCTTGTTTTGATTTCAAGCTCATATCCTTTCCTAACGCAGGAGAATTTTCTTGAGACGGAGCTTCCGTTTCATACGGAGCATTACGAAAAGATAATCATTCTTGCCATAGACGTCGATCCCGGCGCAGAGAAGATGCGCGGCATTCCCCGGAACACGGATGCGTACAATATCTCAACCCGCCCGCAGAAGCTTGCAAGGCTCGGCGACGTGGTCAAGGGAGCCGTCCGCCTTCCGCTGAAGCCCGATTATCTTGCGGACGAGAAAAAATACATCGGCAACGATATCAGAAAAAGAGTTTTTCTTGAATACTTTGTCGAGCGTTCGCGGCGGCAGTACGGTGAATGTTCCCGGATCCTCGACAAATATGATTTTTCAAAATACGACGGCGTGATGATATACAGCTACTGGTTTTTCGCATCCGCCGTGATAGGTTCAATGCTCAGAGACGATATTGCAAAAAAGTGCCCCCGGGTCAAATTCATTTCGCGCGCGCACGGCTATGACGTCTATGAGAGGGCGAACAGCCTCGGCTACCTCCCCATGCGCGAATATCTGCTGCGGAGCGTGGATGCGGTCTTTCCGTGCTCTGTGGACGGGGAGAAGCATATTTCCGAGCGTTTTCCGCAATATAAAGATAAGATAAACCATTCCTACCTCGGCTCGTTTGACAACGGTTTATCGAGCCCGTCGGAGGATGTGTTCCATATAGTTTCATGCTCGCGGTTCAAGAGGGTCAAGAGGGTCGACCGCATAGTCGATTCGCTTGCGGCTCTTCGCGGCAGGACGGACAAAAAGCTTGTGTGGACCCACATCGGCTCCGGCAGCGAGGAAGCGCAGATAAAAAAACTTGCCGAAGAAAAGCTCGGCTTCATGCGGGTCGAGTTTACCGGCGAGATAAGCAACAGTCAGGTCTATGATTATTACAAGACCCACAGCGTGGATCTGTTTGTGAATACAAGCTCGTCCGAGGGCGTTCCCGTTTCCGTTATGGAGGCCATATCCTTTGGAATTCCCGTTATCGCAACGAACGTGGGCGGAGTCGGCGAGATAATACGTGAAGGCACGGACGGTTGGCTGATGGATGCGGATTTCAAGGATGAGGAGCTTGCCGGCAGGATACTTGAGGTGATCGGTTATGACTGCGGCAGGATACGGGAACTGAGAAAAAACGTCCGCGCATTCTGGGAGCAGCATTTTGACGCCGAAAGGAATTATTCCGAATTTGCGGACAAACTCGTCGGAATGCTGGAGGAATGAATTTCCAAGAATTTTTAAAAGTCGGGAAGGTGGAACATGAATTCAACTAAAATCGGCTTTTTAAAACAGAACACTAACCTTGAGGGATTGGCAAAAACTTTATTTGAATTGAGCTTCACCGCAAACATCATTTCGATTTTTGTTTTTTACCAGTATATGGCGGCCTCATCGGTCACTGCCCTGATCATGTTCGGTGCGGCGCTCTTCGGGGCGCTTGTAAGCTCAAGGAAAAAGCTTGTTGTTCCGAAATCGACGGTCTGGTACACGGTATTCGTCATTTATGCGGCTCTGTCCTGCCTGTGGTCATCATACTTTGATATGTTCAACGCATCCGCACTTGTCAGACAGTTGATCATTCTTCTTTCCACTACGGCGATCAGCATCTACGTCAATGATGCGGAGGATCTGGAAAAACTGACCTCGCTGTTTATTTTTTCGATACTTGTTATCACGGTAGTAGAGCTTTCAAGCGTGCCGCCGAGCGAATGGTTTGCCGGAATGCTCGGCTCCAATTACAGCGGCAGCAATATCAACGAGGTAAGCTTTTGGGTGGTCTGCGCCGAGATAATGGCTTTTTATAAGGCTTACGTCAAAGGCTCCAATAAGCTGTTGTATATTTTAGCGGCGTACTTTTTCTATTTTTCATTGTTTTCCGGCTCAAGAAAAGCGTTGCTGATGGGTATAGTCGGCCCGTGTCTGATAGTTCTATTTTCAACCTACAAAAGGTTTTATCTGATGAAGGTGATACTCGCCGTCGTGCTGGTTGCGGCGATCTTAATGCTGATAATGACTGACGATCAGCTCTATTCAATAATCGGTGTGAGAATGGAATCCATGTTTGATTATTTCACTGAGAGCCGTTCACAGAAGGTCGACAGCAGTATTTACTTCCGGGAATACCTGATATCGCTCGCAAAGCGGAATTTTGAAGAATCTCCGATTTTCGGCAAGGGCTTCATGACCTTCCTGAGGATCGTTGAAAATGATTACGGAATGTCCGGGCTGTACGCTCACAACAATTACTGGCAGATAATGAGCGATCTCGGATTGGTCGGACTGATAATCTATTATTCGTTTTACGTTTACTGTCTGATAATTCTCTTAAAAAAGGTAATAAAGAAAAAAAGCAGGCTTTCCCTTATGTTTCTGACATTTATCATACTTCTGCTGATCCTGGAGTACGGTATAGTCAGCATGACTTCAAAGTATTCTCAGATAATACTTGCCCTGTCGTTCACGGCGATATACATCGATGAGGACACAAGGCAGTACCGTTACAACGAACAGGCGCGCAGAGCCGTTGTTAAAGACAAGCCCGACGGGGACGGCGCCGAGATCGAAGGCGACGCGGAAGACGCTGCGGAGGATGAAGACGGCGAACTCCCGGAGGAAACCGAAAACGCAGCGGAAGAAGAGTTTGACGACGATGCTCCGGAGGAAACCGAAAACGTCCCGGAGAAAGAGATCGACGAGCCGCCGAAGGACGTTGAGGAAAACGGGGAAGGGAAACCCGTGCTGATCGGTTACACCGAGGTTTATGCAGAAGCAGGAATTGAAATAGAAAATAAAGCTGATACGGAGGAATATAAATGAACGGTAAAGAAAGCAACTCAAATCAGAAGGGATTTGAAATAAACTCCTTTGGATATCTCAAGGAGCTGTCCAAGCACATATGGGCAATTATACTTGTGGCGATAATCTGCGCGTCCCTGGGCGGCATAGTGGGCAAGATCACCAGCAAGCCTACCTATACGTCGTCAGTGTCTTTTGTTGTTAACACCTTGACCGCGGGGGAAAAAGCTGAGAGCTCGGCTGTTCTGGCGCAGATAAACATGGCGAACACATTCAAGTACATCCTTTCCGGCAGAAGCATGAAGGAAGCCGTTATGGAGACCTGCGACAACAAGTATGACTATTCGGTTATCGACAAGAGCATTACCGTCCAGGTTATTTCCTCGACGAACGTAGTAGAGCTTTATGTCAAGACAAACGATCCGGTCACCTCATACGCAATCGCACAGGGTGTAGTTGAATCCTACGGCGACATAGTCTCGAACGTATATCCCAACGCCAAGCTCACCCTCTGCGACCGTCCCGTGGAAGCTAAGTCGGCAGACGTCAACCGCTCTGCGATTATAATAGCGGTCGTCAGCGCCTTTGTGGGCGTCGCCGTATACAGCATCATTATCCTCGTTATGTTCATCGTTAAGGATACGATCAAGAGCGCGGATGAGCTTGCGAACAAGCTCAGCTATCCTGTTCTCGGTTCGATCCAGAATATTTCCCTGAAGAACAGGGCAAACAAGGGGCTCCTTGTCGTGGACAGGAAGATAGGCTTCTCGTTTATTGAGACATACAAGTCCATAAGAACCAAGATAGAGAACAATTCAGCCAGGACGGGCAACAAGGTATACATCGTCACGAGCGCCTGCGAGAATGAGGGTAAGACCACCGTATCGGTCAACATAGCTATCTCACTTGCGGAGAACGGCAAGTCGGTACTTGTTGTTGACGCGGACTTCAGAAATCCCTCTGTCTGCAAGCTGCTCGGCCTGCCCGAGACCGACGGCACGGAGTTCACGGACGTTATTGAGGAAAAGATAGGGCTTGAGAAGGCTCTTAAGTTTGTTAAGAATTTCAACCTCTTTATCCTTGCGGACCAGAAGTCCGTTCCCAATCCCTCCGAGCTGCTCTCAAGGAAGATAACCGAGGATATCATCAACAGCGTCCGCAACCAGTTTGACTATATCATCATTGATACCGCCCCCGCGAGCGTTGTTACCGACGCCTCGGTAATCGCCGGCTTTGCCGACGCAGCCGTGATAGTCGTCCGTGAGGATCTTGCTCCGGTATCGAGGATCAAGATGTCGGTCGATGATATCGACGCCAACGGCGCGGAGATCATCGGATTCATCTATAACGGCGATACCAATTCCGGCGGCTCCAGCCGCTACGGCCGCTACGGCAGGTACGGCAAATACGGCTACGGTTACGGCTATGGCTACGGTTACGGCCGCCGTAAATCCGACAAGAAATAAACGTTATCAAACCGGGCCTCCTTTGCATAGTATGTAAGCAAAGGGGGCTTTTTTATGCGCGATTTTGAGGATGTAATAGAAAGATATTACCGCGAGCTTGTTGAATTCGCCGCGCAGAATATGCCGGCGCAGACGGAGCCTGCGGAGCAAGCGGATACGGCAGAGATGCCGGAAGAACCGGAGGAGCAGCCCGAAACAGCAGAGGATGTGACAGAGGAATACAAAGACGACGGGAACGAAGACCAAAACGGAACGTACGCCTCATATGATAATTTTCTTGCGGAGAATACGACAAGGAGCCTGCTCAAGATCAGAGTATTCTCCTCGGACAAAAGCAATCCGATAGGCAACGCGGCGGTCAAGGTCTGCGTAAAGCTGTCAACGGGTGAAAAGGAGCTGTACAGCGGGTATTCGGATGGCGACGGTATGGTCGAGGATATATCCCTGCCTGCGCCCGACAACGAAAGCTCACTCCAAAACGGAGGCTCTGCCGCGCCGTATGCGGCATATGATATCACCGTGACGCATCCCGATTATGCGAGGGTTTTGTGCAGCGGAGTTCCGGTTTTCGATTCGGTAACATCGGTACAGCCTGTGATGATGGCGCCTCTGATAACAGACACTGGTGAAGACGGCGGCGAAGAATCCTCGGACTGAAGCCGAATAAAACAGACAATACGGAAAATAATATTAGGGAACCTCTGAATACTCGATGCGTTCAGATCGCTCGAGGATTTTCAGAGGTGACCATTAAAGGGCGGAGCGTTCCGCCCGGAAAACGCGCGTTGCCGCCGTGTTCAATGTGGCGGCGCGGCGTTTTCCGTTATTTACGGAGTGTGAAAATGAACTGCAGATTTTCTACCGATTTTCAAGAAAACGAAAATATGATAAACGAATACTTCCGTGTGGATAAGAACTTTGACGTTGTGAGTACGGATTTCAAAACCGCCGGCAGACGGGCCAAGCTGTATTTTATAGACGGCTTTATAAACAGCGACACCTCGGAGCTGGTTATGAATTATATGATGAAGGCGAGCGCCGGCCTTCCGGAGAACGCTTCGCCCGAGGATTTCAAGCGAGCCGTTATTTCTTATATCGAGCTGGATATTTCCGACGATATAGATACTATCGCCAAGGTGGTTTATTCCGGAGCGATGCTCATAATAATCGACGGCTTTGATACCGGCTTCCTTATCAAGACCAGATCCTTTCCCCAGAGGAGCATCTGTGAGCCGGATAACGACAAGGTGCTGCTGGGTGCGCACGACGGCTTTGTGGAATCCGTGCTTGTCAATACCTCGCTGATAAGGCGCAGGATAAGGGACAGATATCTGACTATGGAGGTTCACCAGGCGGGCAAACGCTCAAAGACGGATATCGTGCTCTGCTACCTTGAAAACAAAGTGAATCACGAGGAGCTGGACAGGCTGCGAAAAAGAATAGACGCGGTTGAGGTAAATACCCTCGCGTTCGGGCAGGAGAGCGTGACAGAGTGCCTTGTCAGGAAGCAGAGGCTGAATCCCTTCCCGAAGGTCAGATACACCGAACGGCCCGACACAGCGGCGGCAGGCGTTGCGGAGGGAGGGATCGCGATACTTGTGGACAATTCGCCTGTGGTCATGATGACTCCGACAAGCTTCCTTGAATTCATACAGGACACGAACGATTTTTACCTCTCTCCGATAGTCGGGACCTATCTGAGAATGATGAGGATACTGATCTTCGGGCTTTCGCTTTTTCTCTCGCCGGTATGGTTCCTGCTCGTCAGGAATCCTGAGTGGATACCGCAGTGGCTCGATTTTATCACGGTGAAGCAGAGCTGCGCCGTGCCCGTACTGGCTCAGCTCCTTATTATCGAGGTTGTTATAGACAGCCTGAAAATGGCGTCGCTGAACACCCCGAATGCACTGAGCAATTCCTTCAGCGTTATCGGTGCGCTTGTCCTCGGTGATCTCGCCGTGACAGCGCGGCTGTTTGCGCCGGAGGTCGTGCTGATAATGGCGTTTGTTGCAATAGCCAATTTTGCCCAGTCGAGCTATGAGATGGGATATGCCTTCAAGCTCTCGCGCATACTCATAGTCTGCCTGACCGCCGCGTTCAATCTGAAGGGCTTCGTCCTCGGCACGGCGACGGTGATATTGACGATGTGCATGACAAAGACCGTCACGGGCAGGAGCTATCTGTATCCGCTGTTCCCGTTTAAATGGAAGGAACTGAGCACGCTTTTCGTAAGGCACTATATAAGCAAAGACAACAACTAATAAAACGTCAGGGGCTGTCGCATTTAGCGAAGAACAAAAAGAAACAGAATGAAAAAAGCAGTTTGCAACAGATTTTCGTTTGTTGCAGACTGCTTTTTTTAATAAAAGTAAATCATTTACAATAATGTTTATAAGAATGTTTCTTTTTTCGCTGTTTTTTCTCCCTCACCGTACCTTTGTACTGCCTTCGGTCGAAGAAAACAGCGTCTTCATCTAAATGCGACAGCCCCTGATATCAATGATACGTTACGTTAAAACTGAAATACGACCTCGGAGTATTTTTGCATGATCTCCGTCGCGACCTTGATAGTATCCTCCTCACCGATCCCGTCCGAGCGCGGGATGTAATTCTCGATAAAATCATTCTCAAAAAGAGCGAACCGCTTCATCAGATACGAGCCCTTGTATTCGTTGCGGTCGAGTATCTGTTTTTTTGAATTGTCCCTGAGCTTTTTCGGGTTGTCAAAGTACGCGGCGAGCGTTCGGAAATACATATGCCACCTTTTGGCGTAGAAGTCCCTGATAAGTCCCCCGGATTCCGACCAGACCGTGTCGTAGAGCACGGAGTGATCGGGCTGTCCCATGACCGTGCGCAGCATCAGGTAATTGATTTCAAGCATCTGCTTCTCTTCGTCGTCTGCGCCGAGCTCCTTGGCTCTCTCTATATCGGTGAAGAAGTTTGTTTCCCTGCGCGTGCGGAGTATCCTGTCCGCGTCTTCGCATATCTCCATGAAAAGGTTGCTCGTCTGCTCAAACAGAGAGACGTTTTTCTCCCTGAAGGATTCAGTCGCCTTCAGGTATACCGGATATGCAAGTCCGGCAAGGACGGCGGTGACAAAGCTTACAATGTCTGCGCGCATGGCGTCGTTCTTCCTTGCGTCCGTGTCGAGGATCTCACGGATTATGCCGTAAAGAGCCTTGAAGTCGTAATTTCTCTCCATCGTGTCAAAGGGCGCCGTGTGCTTGACGTTCGTGCACGGCCTTGCGCAGAGTATCGAGCCGGGGCATTCCTCCGCGGAATAGCAGAGCTTCCTGAGCTTTTTGAGGCTCTCGGTATAGGCGTCTGTGGTATAGCGTCTTTTGGCGTAGCCTGATGTGAAGTCGTCCGGGTCAAACGGCGCGTCGGCTGTTGCGGCGTTTAGAGCCGCCGAGCAGTAGAGCGGATTCCCGCTGAACGTGTCGATCTCCACGGCGGTGCCAAGGGTCTCTGCGTTTTCGGAACGGGCTTCGGCGAAGGGGCAGGAGCAGACCTTACCCACGTCGCCGTAGAGCCCCGTTCTGCCGTAGTAGTTGCCTTCTATCGGTACCAGGATCTTTCTGCCGCTCGTGAGCTCCCTGTCTCCCGCGTCGTCTATCAGTATGTATCTGTCCTCCGTGACCTTGCTGAAAAATGCCGGAGCCACGGAGCCGGAGTGGATGTAGCAGACCGAGCCCGGCTCGAATTCTCCGAGCAGCTCGCCGAGCGCCTTGCCGAGATTCTCCATATAGGTGTTGTAGCCCTTTTTGGCGGCCTCGTACAGAGGTTCAAAGAAAAAGCTGTCTGTCTCGCCTATGAGCCGCCTTTGCGCATCGAGGAATTTCTTATTTAACACCTCGAAGAAGGTGTTGTTCGGCTTTATCAGGAACACGGGCGGAAAATTGTGCCAGATCGGCGCGACGAAAATGTCCATCTTGATATATTTTTTTCTCAGGCTGAACGGCACGTTCGGCAGCGCCGCCGGGAGGATGGGGGTTATTCCGACCTCCTTCATCCTTTGGGTTATCATTTTGCCGAGAGATATTTTTCTTTTCAGGTATTCGAGACTGTTTACCGAGTTTATGGCGGCGAGGTTTCCCGTGAGCTGTCGGGTTATGAACGACGGGCCGCTCGAGTATTCAAGGCAGAATTCTTCCTTCATGCCTATTTCCGTCAGCACCTCATAGAGCACGCCCTCGAAGCCGACGGGCTGATACGCCCTGTTTATACCGCGCATAGCCATAAAATCTATTTCCTTCTGCCAGCGGTCAAAGCCTGTGTAGTTGCCCTCGAGCGTAAACGCACGGTAGCTGGTGCGCGCCCTGATTTTCTGGCGGCAGGTGAAGCTTATCTCCCTGTCGGGCAGGGGAGCGCGGGCGATGTATGAGATATCGTAGTCGCCGCTCGTTATCTCGACGCTGCAGAATTCGCTGAGGTATCTGTAGTATGCCATGGCGAGGCTGATGCTGTTGCAGCCGGCAAGGATTATTTTGCCGTTTTCGGAATATATTTTGTAGCAGTCGCAGCCGTTGTCCGAGGGGATGCTCCTGGTGATAAAGCTGTCCTTGATCTTAGGTGTGTTTCTTGCGATGAAATCCGTCATTGTATTCTGTCCCGTTACGGAGCGCTCGTCCCCGCGGTGATCCTTTCCTGTTTTTTGAATTATAGACCGATAATTTATTATACAATAAGAGACGGATAAAATAAAGATATAAATTTTTGAAAAAAATGTTAAATTTTCAAATTTATACTTTACACAAGGTGGATTTTAAAGTAAAATATACTCAGGGCAATACCGCATAATTCGCGGCGCACGCCTTGCTTGATTCTTATTCCGTCATCTTACACAATTTTTCTTTGAAAGGCGTCAGCCTTCCTGCATAAAAATTGTATAATCTGACGAAAAATTCTACTGCGCAATCCGCACACCTGAATTATGCGGTATTGCCTTAGTTTATTTTGGCATAATACGGTAATTGACGAACCATCGGAGGGAATTGAAATGTACAAAAGGATCTTGCTCAAGCTCAGTGGCGAGGTGCTCGCCGGAGAAGCCGGACACGGTATAGATTTTGACACAGTCAACAACATATGCTCATACGTCAAAAGGGTCGCCGATATGGGCGTTCAGGTGGGCATAGTCGTCGGAGGCGGAAATTTCTGGAGAGGCCGCAGCAGCGGCAGCATGAACAGATCACGCGCCGATAATATGGGTATGCTCGCTACGGTCATGAACTCTCTTGCGCTCTGCGAGGCGCTTGAGCAGCTCGGATTAAAGGCGAGGGTGCTCTCAGCCATTGGTATGCAGCCCATCGCGGAACGCTTCACCGCCCGCGACGCCGTGAAATATCTTGAGGACGGCGAGGTCGTGGTTTTCGGCTGCGGCACCGGCTGCCCGTTCTTCTCGACCGATACCGGCGCGGCTCTCAGAGCGGCGGAGATAGAGGCGGACGTCATCTTCAAGGCGACGAACGTCGACGGCGTTTACGACAAGGATCCCAACAAATATGACGACGCCGTCAAGTTTGACAAACTTACCCATTCCGAGGTGCTTGCCAGAGGGCTCAAGGTCATGGACAGCACGGCGGCCTCCCTCTGCAGGGACAACGGGATATCAATTCTCGTCTTCAACCTCTCAGACCCCGAGAATATCATCAGGGCGCTCAGAGGTGAAAATATAGGAACACTCGTCAGTGAATAAACTTTTTATCAATAAAAGGAGAGATTATTTATGCAAGAGATTTTCGATCACGCCAGAGAAAAAATGACTAAGACAGCTTCGGTTCTCAAGGGAGATCTTGCCGCGATAAGAGCCGGCCGCGCAAACGCCTCCGTGCTTGACAAGATCGCGGTCGATTATTACGGAGTTCCCACCCCGATCAACCAGATGGCGGCCATCTCAGTTGCCGAGGCGAGGATCCTCGTCATCCAGCCCTGGGACAAATCGACGCTCAATTCCATATACAAGGCCATTCAGGCGTCCGATATCGGCATTAATCCGCAGAACGACGGTACCGTTATCAGACTGGTATTCCCCCAGCTCACCGAGGACAGACGTAAGGAGCTTGTTAAGGAAGTAAAGAAAATGGCTGAGGAATCCAAGGTGGCCATCCGTTCCATCCGCCGCGACGCAATAGATAAGCTCAAGAAAAAGGAGAAAGCCTCCGAGATCACTGAGGACGACCTTTCGGACGGAGAGGAAGAGCTTCAGGACATTACGGACGAATTCATCAAAGAGATCGACAATATCGCTTCGGCTAAAGAAAAAGAAATTATGGAGATCTGATTTTCGGGGCAGACGACGGTCTGCCCTTGATCGTAAATGAGAGGTTCTGTTATGGAAGAAAGAAAAGTACCCGAGCACATCGGGATAATTATGGACGGCAACGGCCGTTGGGCTAAAAAGAGAGGCCTGCCGCGCTCGGAGGGCCACAAGGCGGGGGCGAACGTGTTCCGCCGTATCTGTGATTACGCCGATGAGATAGGCATAAAATATATAACGTTCTATGCGTTTTCCACCGAGAACTGGAGGAGGCCTCCCGATGAGGTCGCCGCGCTGATGGATCTTTTCCGCGATTATCTTCACGAGGCTGAGGAGCGCCGTGAGGAAAATAAGGAAAAGGGTATGCGCATCCATTTTATCGGTCACCGTGAGGGCGTCCCTCAGGATATAACGGAGCTTTTTGATACGACGGAGGAGGAGTCCAGGGACGCCGGAAGGATAGACGTCAACATCGCCATCAACTACGGCGGCAGGCTTGAGATAACCGACGCCGTCAAGGCGATAGCCCGTAAGGTTAAGAGCGGCGAGCTTGACCCGGAGGATATAACGGAGGACGATATCTCCGCTAATATCTATACCGCAGGCCAGCCCGATCCCGACCTGATAATCAGACCGAGCGGAGAATACCGCCTTTCAAACTTTTTGCTTTGGCAGTCCGCCTATTCGGAGTTCTGGACGACGGATATCCTCTGGCCGGATTTCACCACCGATGATTTTGACAGAGCCATTGACGATTACAATTCCCGCGCAAGACGCTTCGGCGCCGTTTAATACTTGTTTGAAAGGTCAATAATATGAAAACTCGAGTTATTTCCGGAGTATGCTATGCTGTTCTTTTTGTGGCGGTTCTGTTCTTTATGGATACTCCCGTCCTGCCCGTTTTTGTCGCCCTGGTGAGCGCAGTCGCGGTCTACGAGCTGACAAAAGTGGCAAAGGTCAGCCTGCCGGTTTCGCTGCTGCCGATAGCCGTCGGCGCATTCATACCGTTTGATGTGAAGTATGACTTGCTTCAAAGGATAAATATTGAGCCTCTGACCGCGCTCATTTTCTATACGCTTTTTATGCTCATTCTGATGATCGCCCTTCATTCAAAGGTAAAGTTCGAGCAGATCGCCGTGGCGGTGTTCTCGTCGCTTGCGGTGCCGTCGGCTCTCTCATGCTGGATAAGGCTCTGGGAGCTTCCGAACACCTTTGACGGCAGATACACTCAGAGGCACGCGCTGTTCCTGATACTCTTTGCCGTGTTCTCCTCATGGCTGACGGATATCTTCGCCTACTTTACGGGAGTGCTCTTCGGCAAGCACAAGATGACGCCGGTGATCAGCCCCAAGAAGACGTGGGAGGGCGCAGCCGGCGGAGTGCTTATAACAGCCGCCGCGAACGTCGGACTGTTCTTCGTTTTCCAAAATAAGTTTTTTGACGCTCCGTTCCCCGATTTTGCATGGTACGCGGTAATACCGCTCTCCATGGCGTTCTCGATCCTGAGTATGCTCGGCGACCTCTCGGCGTCGGTCATAAAGAGGAACTTCGGAGTCAAGGATTACGGCTGGATAATTCCCGGTCACGGGGGAGTAATGGACAGGTTTGACAGCATTATCTTTGTGTTCCCCGCGGTTTACGCCGCTGTTTCCGTGATAAACGCGTTCTGATAAACGGAGATGAGCACGATGAAAAAAACGATAAGCATATTAGGTTCCACCGGCTCTATAGGCACTCAGGCTCTTGACGTGGTCGATATGCAGGGCTATGAGGTCCTTGCTCTCACCGCCGGCAGGAACGTTGATATAATTGAAAAACAGATAAGGAAATATAAGCCCTCGTTCGCCGCAATGGTGGACGAAAAATGCGCCTCGGAGCTGAA
>JAFSXA010000095.1 GCA_017450135.1 Clostridia bacterium
AGCTGCCCGCCGGAAAGCTTGAAAAAGGGGAGGATCCCCTCGAGACCGGCAAACGTGAGCTTCTTGAGGAGGCAGGCTGTGTTGCGGAGGAATACGCAGATCTCGGCAAGTTCTATCCCTCGCCCGGATATTGCGGCGAGATAATCAGTCTCTACGCCGCCAAGGGGCTGCGCTTTTCCGGCCAGAAGCTTGACGAGGATGAGTTCCTGAACGTGGAGACCATACCGCTTGACAGGGCGGTCGAAATGGTGCTCTCAAATGAGATCAGGGACGGCAAGACTCAGGCCGCCGTGCTTAAATTGAAGCTCCTGAAAGACAGGGGGAGGTTCTGATGAGCGGAATTATTCTCGCGTCCGGCTCTCCGCGCAGAAAAGAGCTGATGGAAAGGGCGGGGCTGGATTTCAGCATTGTGACTGCGGACGTCGACGAGACGATTCCCGGGGGCACGCCGCCGAACGAGGCGGTCATGGCGCTCGCCGTGAAAAAGGCGAGGGCGGTGTCCCGCGATTTTCCGGACAGGCTGGTTATAGGTGCGGACACGGTTGTGAGCATTGACGGCAGGATACTCGGCAAGCCATCAGACGAGGAGGACGCACACAGGATGCTTTCGCTCCTTTCCGGCAGGATGCACAGGGTATATACCGGTATAGCCATGATAAAAAACGACAGGGTGAAAAGCTTTTTTGACGAAACCGCAGTCCGTTTTTACAAGCTGAGCGATGAGGAGATCCGCGCTTATATTGCAACGGGCGAGCCGATGGATAAAGCCGGAGCCTACGGTATCCAGGGCAGAGGCTGTACGCTTGTGCAGAGGATAGAGGGCGATTTCTTCAATGTTGTCGGTTTTCCGATAGCTAAGATTTACAGAGAAATGAGGGATTTTGATGTTTGATTTATACAGGCTGGGTCTTTCCGTGACCGGTGATAATTTGGTCAATTCCGTGCCTCGGGATGTCGTCGAAAAGATGGAGTATGAGCGCCATATGAGAATGATATGGATACCGATCCTGGTCGCGATCCTTGCCGTGATCTTATATTTCACGTTCGTCCATCCCAAGGTCATGGAAAAGCTTGCGGCGAAAAAAGAGGAGAGGCGGGTGCGTTCTGCCGAAAAAGCCGAGGAACGCGCCGCGAAAAAGAGAGATCAGGAGCTTGACAGGCTGCACCGGATCAAGAAAAAGAACAAAAGAAAATAATTGTGTATGCCGGAGTCAGCTCCGGCATATTATGTTATTGGGATATTCGCCGGGAAACGAGTGGCTTTTTCTGACGCAGCGCACAAAAGATATTTGCAAAGCAGAACAATAAAAAATTTTTTTGTTAATTCTTGTGCCGGAATACTTTTTTATCACAACATATAGTTATAAAATTAAGAAATAATGAAAATTGTTGATGATTTTTCAAAAAAACCTTGCAATTATATTACAAATATATTATAATCCATAGTGAGGGTTGGTAGCTTTTGGCTGCGGTTTTAGGATCGCTCAATTGAAAAGCGGTACTAACGTTATACCACTTTTTAACCGGAGGGTTATCTTCGCTCAAAAAATCTATAAGGAGGAATTCACCATGTTCACCAAAATCATCTCAAGCCTTTTGGCGGCTCTCATGATGCTCATTTCGAGCGTGTTCCCGGGATTTGTTATGCCGGGCACACAGACCGTTGAAACCGGCGCATTCCTGGCACAGGTCGATGAAGCATTTGGCTACACGTATGACGGCTCAACTGACGCCGTTCTCGGTGTTGAGCCTGGCGACGAGTACTTTGAGGCTGTTGCTGCAGCTGCAAAGTATGACGTTCTCGTTGACTACGAAACAATCGATGTTCTCGAATCTGTAAAGCCTGAGTTCGTTGCGACAGTTCTCGTCAACGCACTTGATCTTGAGGTTGAGAATTCTGACAACGTCAGAAATTCCGCAAGCTTTAAGAACATCGCCAAGGTTTCCACGGCGGTTGCCAAGGGCATCATCAAGGCCGCTGCAAACGGAAATGTTCCTACCGGAGCAATGTCCAAAGAGGCTGTTGATGCGGCTATCGCTGCTGCGGTAGCTCTTCGTAACACCATTAATCCTGCAAACAATAATGGCGTTACACTTGCAGAGGGCGTAAAGACTGTATCCGATTACGCAGTTGACGGCGACGCTGTCATCGTTGACGGCGACGCAGATCTCGAGATCGGCGACGTTTACGTTCTTGAGCAGTCAGACGAAAGCCTTACGGGCGCTGCCTATAAGGTAGAGGCTATTGAGGAAGTTGACGGCCAGAAGGTCGTTACAAATTCCGACGTAGCAATCGAGGATGTTATCGAGAAGATCGACTACGAGGGTTCTTCGGATGTTGACTTCGCAACTGCTATGGTTGCTGACGGTAACGGCACTGTCCTCAGCGACGGTTATCTCGATGCGGACTCCATCTCCAAGGAGGACATTATGAAGACCCTCAAGAAGCTTGCTAACGTCAGCTTCTCGGTAAAGGGCTTTAAGGTAAAGGCTAAGATCACAGACACCGGTCTTGATTTCAGCATTTCCAAGGGCGTATGTGACGGCGTAACACTTTCAAAGTCTTACTCTCTCACAAACCTCACGGTTGACGCTAAGGCTGATATGAACATCGCTAAGCTCAACTTCAACGAAGTTTACCTGAACTTTGACTATGATCTTGTTGATACAACTTCTATCTCCGGATCATACGGCAAGGTATTCGGCAAAGAAGTTACTTCAGAGGGCGAAAAGCTTGCCGCTGACACAGTAATTGCTAACGCTGTTAACAAGTACGTTCTCAGCAGATTCGACTCTACGTCGATCAAGCTCTTCACTTTCACTCTGCCCATCGGCACTACTCCTCTCACCGTTACCTTCGACGTTCTTCTTGAAATCGATGTTAACGGCAGAATGAGCATCGTTGTTACTTCCGAAGAGTATCACGGTGTGGAGATCATCAACAACAAGGTAAGCACAGTTAACAATTCCAAGGTTGTTGACCGCAAGGTTGACATCTACGGTGACTTTGCTCTCTGCCTCGGCCTTGACGTAGCTCTCGGTCTCTACGGTTACGCTCTTGTTGACGTATGTGTAACAGGCGGCGTAGGCGCAAACGTATCAGCTACTGCAAAGCTTGTAGACGCTGACGGCAACATCGTTGTTGACTCTACTTACACAGTTCCTGTTGACTATCTTGTAGAGCTCGCTTCCGGCATGGACTTTGACGGCAAGATCGATATCGGCGGCCACGCTGAGATCTATGGTGTTCTCAGAATCTCTGTTGGTAACCACAGCGTAATCGGCAAGGTTGGTCTCAAGAAGACATGGACTATCTTTGATCAGAGCAATGCAACATTTGCTTCTGTTGATTTCTGATAATCTGTAAAACGGGGGCTGCCGGTCTTTGATCGGCAGCCCTTTTTTATGGTCACCTATAAAAATTCTCGTGCAATCTGAATGCGTCGAATGTTTAGAGGTTCCCTATTGTCACCACTATAAAAATCCGTATCAATGAATTCACGAAAAGTGAAAATGTTGATACGGGTTTTTTATCGGCTCCGCGCTTGACCTCAGAGCAAAAAATTGTTATTATATTATGGTAATCTCTAAAAGTCTCATGCGTTCATCTTGCTTGATCTTTTTCCGTCATATCACACAAAAACCTCTGCTCGATCTGAACGCATCGAATATTCAAAGGTCAACTTAATTGCATAACTTAATCGCATAAAAATACAGAAAGGCGGCTGCCGAAATGATTAAAATTGCACCATCTGTTCTCTCCTGCGACTTTTCAAAAATGGGTGAGGAGATAAAGCATATCGACCTGTGCGGAGCGGATTATATCCACATCGACGTTATGGACGGCCACTTTGTGCCGAACATCACCTTCGGCGCGCCGGTAGTCAAGTGCGTCAGAAAATGCACGCAAAAGGTCTTTGACTGCCATCTGATGATAAGCGATCCGCTGAAATATGCGGAGGATTTTGCAAAAGCGGGCGCCGACATAATCAATTTCCACGTGGAGGCGGATTCGCCGATAGAAGCGACCATAGACAAGATACTTGCCCTCGGATGCAGGGCGGGGCTCACCGTCAAGCCGGCAACCCCGGCAGAGGCGGTCTTCCCCTATCTTGACAAGCTGTCGCTTGTGCTCGTTATGACGGTCGAACCGGGCTTCGGCGGTCAGATATTCATGGGCGATATGCTGCCGAAGATCTCTGCGATACGCGCGGAGTGCGTCAGGCGCGGACTCTCGCCGGAGATCGAGGTCGACGGCGGTATCAACGCCGCGAACGCCCGTTCCGTCATTGACGCCGGGGCGGACGTGCTGGTTGCAGGCAGCGCTGTGTTCGGCGCTCAGGACGTTGCCGCCGCCATAGAGTCACTGCGCGGCTGAGTCCCACCGCTCAGCCGTGACCGCGAGGGTCAGCTCGTCGCTGCCTATGTACTCACCGAATTCCTCGGGAGAAACGTTCGGCTCGTGTTCGCATAGGATGATTCGGAACCTCTCCCCGAGGCGGAAGATTTTCAGCTCAGAGGGATCAAGCCCATCCGCGCTCATAAAGTCGAGCAGGTCGTCGGCGGTTTCAAATTCATAAACCCTTTTTTCAGGCCGCTTCGTCACCACGGTTTCGGGCGGAAGAGTACAGCGCAGGGGATCGGGGACGGTAAAGGTCAGCAGACAGCCTCCGCTGTTGTCGGGGGCGGCCTCGATCATCAGGTTGCCGGAGGGGTCGATATCTCTGCCGAGAGTTTGGCGCACGGCGTCGAGTATCACCCAGATCACGCGGCGCGTTTCGATGTTGGAATAATCCATCTCGTCATAGGTGATATCAAGATCCTGCATATCGTTTGCGCTCAGGCCAACGGCAAAGCGCGTACTGCTGATTGCACGAATATCCATGCGATCCCCCCTTGATATTGTATCGTTCAACAGATCATCCGATCATACAAATTGCGATCTCATTTTCATTATATGCCGCCGTCGGCATCGGTATCATCATAAAATTTTTCCCGACAGGAGTAATATTATGGATAACAGCCGAAAATATAATAAAAGGCGCAAGAGCGTTACCGAGTTCCGCTCGTCATACAGCGACAACAAAAAGTATTTCATCAGCACCGATAAGCGCAGCAGAGGTATGTCTGTGCTGAAGTATACCATAATCGCCGTTGTGCTGGTTCTGGTCGCGCTTGCCGGCTTCATTCTGACGGACGCTCTGCTTGAGATATCGGAGGCTCCGTATATCGCGGAGCAGACGACCACCGCTCCGGACTATACGGAGATAGACGACAAGTATTTTGAGGGCGGCACCGTGCCTGCCGATAAGGTCCCCGACAACGGCGGAGAGGATATAATGGAGTGATTTTTTCGTAAAGGAGCGAATAAGCGCGAGGGCTTGCGCTTACCGAAATGTATATACCGTATAATTCGAGATACAATTACCATAAAAGTGTTTTCGGCGCGGTCAAGACAGATCAGCAGACGGTTTTCCGCATTATTCTGCCGCGTGATTTCCGCTGTAACCGCGCTGTGCTTGCCGTCAAAAGGGACGGGGAGCAGGAGTACCGCCGCCTTGATATGCAGTGGGACTGTATGCAGGGTGAGGGCGAGGAATGGTGGAGAGTCGAATTCTCCGCCTCCGAATGCGGGCTGTATCTCTACCATTTTGAATATTTCACGCCGTGGGGCGACACAGGCATCTACCATGCGGGCGACGGTATCGGTATGATATCCGGCTTCGGCAGCGACTGGAAGATGACCGTCTATGACAAGAGCTTCACCACACCCGAGTGGCTCAAGGGCGGAGTTTTTTATCAGATTTTTCCCGACAGGTTTTACTCATCCGGGAAACCCAAGAAAAACGTCCCTAAGGACAGGATCATAAGAACCGATTTTGACGGCGTGCCGAACTGGCGCAAGGACGCCGACGGCAAGGTCAGGAACAACGATTATTTCGGCGGCGATTTTAAGGGTATCGAGGAAAAGCTGCCCTATCTCAGCTCGCTCGGCGTGACCTGCATATATCTCAACCCTGTCTTTGAGGCGCATTCCAATCACAGGTACGATACCGCCGATTATGAGCGGATCGATCCGCTGCTCGGCAACAAGACGGATTTCAAATCTCTCTGCCGATCCGCCAAAAAGCTCGGTATCAGAATAATCCTTGACGGGGTTTTCAGCCATACCGGCGACGACAGCAGGTATTTTAATAAATACGGCCGCTACGGCGAGGGCGGAGCATACCGATCAAAAGAGTCTGAATTTTTTGACTGGTATAAATTCAGGAGCTGGCCCGACGATTATGTGAGCTGGTGGGGGATAGATATCCTGCCAGAGGTCACCGAGGAGGAGCCGGGCTTTATGGAGTACGTCACCGGCGAAAACGGGATCGCGCGCAAGTGGCTGAGGCTCGGAGCCTCCGGCTGGCGGCTCGACGTCGCCGACGAGCTGCCCGACAGATTTATCGAGGCCTTCAGGGAGAGCGTAAAGGCGGAAAAGCCGGACGCTCTGCTGCTCGGCGAGGTCTGGGAGGACGCCTCCGACAAGGTCAGCTACGGCAAAAGGCGGAGCTACCTCAATGGCGCACAGCTTGACAGCGTGATGAATTATCCCTTTGCGAACGCTGTGCTGAGCTTTGTCCGTGACGGCGGCGCGGAGAGCTTTGCTTCCGAAGTTATGAAAATAGTCGAGCATTATCCCAAGGAGGCGCTCGACGTCACGATGAACCATATCGGCACCCACGATACCGTCCGCGCCCTGACTGCGCTCGCAGGCGACAGTTGTGCCTACCGCGACCGCGAATGGCAGAGCGGGCATAGGCTCAGCGATATCCAACGCTCAAACGCCTGCATACTGCTTAAAATGGCGGCGGCGATCCAGTTCACTCTGCCGGGTGTGCCCTGCATCTATTACGGGGACGAGGCGGGAGTTGAGGGATATAAGGATCCGTTCAACAGAACCTGCTACCCCTGGGGCAGGGAGAATGCCGAGCTTGTGGCGTGGTACACTGCGCTCGGGAGGATCAGGCGCGAGGAAAAGGTCTTTGCGGACGGCGGATTTGAATTCCTCTCAAACGTTGCAGGCTGTGTTGCCTATGCAAGACGGCGCTCGGACGAAGCGGTGCTTGTGATCGCAAACAGCAACGTCCACCCGATCACCTACTATGTTAAAAGCGAATGGAACGACTCGCTTGACCTCATGACAGGCAACCGTATCAACGGTGCGCTTGCCGAGGTGGGGGCCAAGGCGGCAGTAATTTTAAAAAGAATGTGATAATATGATATTCGGCAAACATAAATTCAAAACCACAAAGGAGGATAAAAGAGGCGCCGCACTGAGATTTATCGGGGCCTTTCTCATCTTCGCCCTCGTTTTCGGAACGATATCGCTGGTGGTTATCCTGAAGCACAATGAAATATCCCCGAGAGATATTTTCTCCAAGACGACGACGACCGCCGATCAGAGCGGAGAGCAGACGGAAACAACTACGCTCAGCGAAAGGAAGCTCACGGGCTCCACGGATTTTCTTGTTTATTCGACCGACGCAAAGGAGACCGAGATGTATTTCATTGCGGTGATCCGTGCCGACATGGACGCTGAGGAATTCAAGGTCTTTCCGCTTGTTGCCTCCGGGACGTCGGACGGCAGGTCATACGCCGGGATACTTCGATCCGGCGGCAGTAAATCGCTTATGGCGGCGGTCAACAAGGAAAACGGCTTCAACGTGCAATACTACGTTTCGTCCACTGAGAACACCTTTCCGCAGGCGATAAACTATATGGGCGGACTGGATTATTATATCGACGAGCGCATAGAGTTCAGGAACAACGATTATACGCTGATACTGACGCGCGGAAATCAGAACATCAAGGGCGAGACACTGCTCAAGTATTTCCGCTACTGCAACACCCTCGGGGTAGAGGGGCTGAAAACGCAGGGCAAGCTCCTGTGCGCCATGCTTGATAATTATATCAACACCGAGAACATCGAGAACGGCGCAAAGATATTCCAAAAGCTGTATACGAAGCTCGATTCGGCAAGCAACATATCCTATATCGAGGCTTCCTCGGGGATATCCGACCTCAACGCGCTGTGCGCCTCGGGCAGAAAAAAGCCTGCGATCGTTGTCATGAGGGACAATGCGATAGCAGGAGAATAAAGATTATAAAAGGTGCAGGATCGTAGAAAATCCTGCACCTTGCGATTTTGTATTCCGACTGTTTTCCGATTGAAATCAATCGGACGTGTAGGGCATAAGCGCAACGTGGCGCGCGCGCTTGATAGCCGTTGTGAGCTCTCTCTGATGCTTCGCGCAAGTGCCTGTTACGCGGCGCGGAAGGATCTTAGCTCTGTCGGACGTATACTTGTTGAGCTTGTTAACGTCCTTGTAATCAATAGATTCAACTTTATCAACACAGAAGGAACAAACCTTCTTGCGTCCCTTTCTGTTGGGACGGCCGTTTGCTTTATCGTAAGCCATTAAAAATACCTCCTTTTAAAATGCGGAGAGCGGACTGCCTCAGAACGGCAGATCGTCCTCTCCCGGGATCTCCTCATAATCAGAATCCGAACCGGTTGAAAATGAGGGGGCTGTCGGAGCCTGAGGCGCCGACGGAGCTGCCTGCTGATATCCTCCGGTAGTGCCTGTTTCCGCCCTTGAACCGCAGAAGCTGGCACGGTCAACGATAACCTCGGTAGCCTTGCGCTTGTTGCCGTTTTTATCGTCATAGGTCCTGGTCTGGATGCTGCCGGTGACGGCGAGCATAGAACCCTTCTGGAAATACCTTGTTATAAATTCGGCGGTTGTTCTCCACGCGACGCAGTCTATAAAATCAGCCTGCCTCTGCTCGCCTGCCCTGACGTAAGAGCGCTCGACGGCGATAGTGAAGGAAGTGACCGAAATATCAGAGGGAGTTCTGCGCAGCTCGGGTGTGTCAGTAAGTCTGCCCATGAGCACTACATTGTTGATCATATGCGCTCCCCCTTACTTTTTGATTATGAGTGAACGGAGTACGCCGTCCGTGATGTTCTGAACACGATCAAGCTCTGCGGGGAATTCCGGTCCGCAGGTGAAAGTGTAGATAACATAGTAGCCTTCTGTTTCGTAGTTGATCGGGTATGCGAGCTTGCGCTTGCCCCACTCTTCAACGCCTTCAACAGTGCCGTGCTTTGCGATAAGCTCCTTGAACTTCTCAACCAAAGCCTGTGTGGCCTCCTCGCTCTCCTTAACGGAATAAACGAACATGGCCTCATACTTTTCCATTGCCATTAAAAGCACCTCCTTTTGGTCTCCGGCCGCCTGTTCAGCGGCAAGGAATGTCTGTAAATCAGATTTTTACAGCTCGGATATTATAGCAGACTGCAGGTTCTTTGTCAAGCATTTTATTTTGCTGTCAGCCGCCGTCACGCTTGCAAATTCCAAAGTCCGATTGACAAAAAAACTATATGTGGTATTATCTTATACAGTAAGTATATCATATGGGAGAATTCAGATGAGAAGCCTTCTGAAATATCTTAAAAATTATTTAAAAGAGAGTATACTCGCGCCGCTGTTCAAGATGCTGGAGGCGAGCTTTGAGCTGCTTGTCCCCCTTGTCATGACGGCGATCATTGACATAGGCATCGCGAATTCGGACAAGTCCTATATCTTCAAGATGGTCGTCGTGCTTTTCAGCCTCGCCGCCGTGGGCTTTATCAGCGCCGTGACCGCTCAGTATTTCGCGGCGAAGGCGGCTATAGGCTTCGGCAGGGAGCTAAGGAGCGACCTTTTCCGCCATATCAACACGCTATCATATTCGGAAATAGATTCCATCGGAACGTCCACCCTGATAACGAGGCTCACCGCCGACGTCAATCAGGTGCAGACTGCGGTCAACCTGTTTTTGAGGCTGTTTTTGCGGTCGCCGTTCGTGGTGATAGGCGCAATGATAATGGCGTTCACGATAGACGTCAGGACCGCTCTGATCTTCGCGGTCACGATACCTCTGCTGACCGCCGTTGTATTCGGAATAATGTTCGGCTCCGTCCCGATATTTAAAAAGGTGCAGTCAAAGCTTGACGCCGTGCTCAAGAGCACGCGCGAAAACCTTTCCGGGGCAAGGGTCGTCAGAGCCTTCGCACGGGAGGAGCAGGAGAAAAGGGATTTTGACGAGCGCACGGACGAGCTGAAAAAGGCTCAGCTCAAGGGCGGCAGGATAACGTCGTTCCTGAACCCCGTGACGTATGTGATCATAAACACCGCGATAGTTCTGATAATCTACGTCGGCGGCAAAAGGGTGGATTCGGGCGCACTGTCGCAGGGGCAGGTTGTTGCGCTCATAAATTATATGTCGCAGATACTCGTCGAGCTTATCAAGCTTGCAAATCTTACCCTCAACCTGACGCGATCCGTTGCAAGCGGCAGCAGGATAAGCGCGGTGTTCGCCGTTGAGCCATC
>JAFSXA010000096.1 GCA_017450135.1 Clostridia bacterium
GGCGGTGTAGTATTGCGCCGTGTCTCTGCTTTTCGGCAGAGGGGTCAGGAAAGTGAACTTTTGAAGCAGAGATTTGCCTGTTACCATTTTGCCCTTTTGCGCGCCCGCTTCGGAAAAAGGCATAAGCTCAATAAAGCGCACTTCTATATCGTTGTCTTTCGCAACGTTTATCAGCTTTTCGGCTTCGTCGGCGTTGACGTCGTTTATCAGCACGGCGTTGATCTTTACGGGCGAAAGTCCTGCATCCTGCGCCGCACGTATGCCGTCGATAACGCTCTCCAGCGCGTCTGAGCCGGTAATGCTTTTATACGTTTCGCGGTCGAGCGTGTCAAGGCTGATGTTCACGCTGTCGAGCCCCGCTTTTTTCAGCTTTTCGGCGTATCCGGACAGCAGAACGCCGTTTGTGGTGAGGGATAGAGAAGCGATTTCCGGTATACTACGCACATAGGAAACGATCTCGCAAATATCCTTACGCAGTAAAGGCTCGCCGCCCGTGATGCGGACTTTATTGATTCCGCAGGCGGCAAACGCTTTTACGATTCTTTGTATCTGCTCCGGCGAAAGCTCCGATCCCTTTTTTTCGCAGGGCTCCCTGCCGCAGTAAACGCAGTTGAGATTGCACCGCTGTGTTACCGAAACACGCAGGTAATTAATCTCTCTCCCGTAGTTATCCTTCATAATGATAATCAGTCTTTCCGCCTGTTTTTTCAAGCAGTTTTATTTCTTCAACGCTCATACCTCTGTCGATGGCTTTACACATATCGTATACCGTCAGCGCCGCAACGCTGACCGCCGTGAGCGCTTCCATTTCAATGCCTGTTTTATAAGTGCACTTTGCAAACGAGTATATGCCGAGTGTGGTTTCACTTTCTTTTTCAAAAGAAATGTCGATTTTTTCGATCGGTATCGTGTGACACAGCGGAATAAGCTCGCTTGTGCGCTTGGCTCCCAAGATACCGGCTACTCTTGCGGCGGCAAGTCCGTCGCCTTTTTTCAGCTGTGACGAGAGCAGCTTTTCAAGCGTTCCGGCGGACATTCTCAGCCTCGCGTATGCGCGCGCAGTTCTTACCGTAAAATCCTTGCCGCCTACGTCGACCATGTTTACTTCTCCGTTTGAGCTGATGTGGGTCAGATCGTTATCATTCATATACTGTATATCCTCCCATTTCCTCGAGCCGCGCTCTCATTTTTTCACCGGACAAAACACGAAGGAAGGCCTGCACCATGGGGCCGTTTTCATGCTTTTTTGAGATCAGGAACTCATATTTTTCGGTGCACAGCGGAATAAAATCAAGGCCGTACATTTTTGCCGCGGAGTAAATGCCGAGGCCTGCGTCCGCGTTGCCGGCGGCTATGAGAGCGGCGACTGCGGTGTGGGTGAATTCCTCGTTATAATAACCCTCTATATCGTCGGGGGCGATGCCGTGCTTTTTCATCAGATAATCACACAGTATCCTTGTGCCCGCGCCGCGCTGGCGGTTGACATATTTCAAGCCGCGTATATCGGCGAACGACCGTATGTTGAGCGGATTTCCCTTTTTCACCATAAGACCCTGAATTCTGCCGACGCCTTTTTTTATAACGGCCGTATCGTCGGGGAAGTACTTTTTAACAAAGCTGTTATTGTATTCGCCCGTCTCAGCGTCAAGCAGGTGGATGCCTCCCATGTGGGCAAGTCCGTCTTTGACTGCGTGAACGGCGCCCATACTGCCGACGTGTGACGAACAGACCCTGAACGGGGCGTTCTCCTTTTTGAGGATGTCGGCGATCTCGTCTATCAGCGGATCGTGGCTGCCCGTGACGATCAGAGTGTTCTCTATTTCATCAAGGGGCTTGAGCAGGCGCACGTCGACCTGTTCACCCGCTTCAATACCCTCAAGGTTCCTGTCAACCTCAAGTATTCCGTCAGCCTTAGTGAAGCTGCTGATGATTCCGGCTCCCCCGGGCAGAGGCGAAACGGATATCTTTCCGTCTATCCTGCCGAGCTGAACGCGAATGAATTCAGTGTATTTCAGCGAGGAAACAACCCTTTTGCTCAATGTGCCCTTTATCACGGCGCCGCCGTCTGACGGGATACCATAATACAGGGCGATCAGCTTTTTGACAATTTGCTCCATGATAACGATCGCGGAGACGGGATAACCGGGCAGACCGACAACGGGCTTTGAATCGATCTCGCCCAGGACGGCGGGCTTGCCGGGTTTTACGGCAATACCGTGAAAGCAGACCGTACCGAGCGACGCTATGATCTCTGACGTGTAATCGTCTCTGCCGGCAGAGGATCCCGCGCTGATCAAAACGATATCGCACTCGTCTACAGCCTTTTTGACTGCGGCGGAAATCAGCTCTTTTTTGTCCTTCACTATCGGATAAACGCGTACCTCAGCTCCGAGAGTTTGGAGCATACCCTTGAAAACCGTGGAATTGAATTCGATTATTTCACCCTTCGCCGGGTCGTCCGTGGGCATAACTATCTCGTCGCCCGTGGGTATGACGGCGGCAACCGGCTTTTTGATAACGTCGACGCTCGTCACCCCTCCGGCAAGCAGAGCGCCGCAAAGGGAGGGGGAGAGAGCCGTGCCCGACGGCGCGATCATATCGCCCATGCAGATATCCTCGCCGATCTGACGAACGTTCTGCCACGGGCGGACCGCGCTGATTATTTCAAAACAGCCGCCGCCCATGTCTATCAGGTTCTCAACCATTATGACCGCGTCGCAGCTTTCGGGCAGGGGGTCGCCCGTGTCCGCCACCATGTAGTCCCCGGGCTTCAGCGTAACCGGGGAATGCTCGCTTGCCGTGTAGGTTTTTTCCGCCTTGACGGCAACTCCGTCCATGGCGCAGGCGTTGTAATGCGGCGAGCAGATTTTGGCATAAACGGCGTTTTTTAGTATTCTGCCATTGGCGTCGACGGATGATACTGTCTCGGAGGAACTGCAAAAGCCCGAACGGATCAGGTGACTGAAATATTTTTTCTCAGCTTCTTTTAGAGTTATGTTTTCAAGGTAGTTGTGTCTTATAGTCATAAGCTGTAAATACTAACCTCCGTTCCGGCGTCCAAGCCCTCCGATTCACGGGGGATGCATATGAATCCGTCCGCCTGCGCGAGAACGGAGATTATGCCGGACTTTGTATAAAGCGGCTGAGCATGGCCGCTGCTGTCGAATTTTACGCAGATAAATTCTTCTCTGCCGTGGTTTGACGGTACGTTTTTGGATAATCTTGCCCTTGTGAAGGGCTTGTCCCCGGGCCGATTAAGCAGTGCGCGCAGATACTCCGTTACAAACAGACGGAACACAAAATACGCCGCGAGCGGATGGCCCGGCAGACCGAAAACCGGTTTTCCGTTGACTGACGCAAAAATCGTCGGTTTACCGGGTTTTATTGCGATACCGTGAAAATAAACCGTTCCGAGCCCGTTCAGAATGCCGCAGGTCATATCCATGCTCCCGGCGGAGGATCCGCCCGAGATCAAAACGGCGTCTGCCGCTTCAACGCATTTTTTTACTGCATCTGTTATCAGTTCCCTGTCATCCTTGACAGAGCCGTAGGAATAGACCTCACAGCCCGCTTTTTCTGCGCATGAAGCCAGAAGATATGTGTTTATATCTCTGATCTGCCCGTTTTCAGGGGTGCCGGTAACTATCTCGTCGCCTGTGGATATCACGGCGATAACGGGCTTTTTGAAAACGGGGACGTCGTAGATCCCGAGAGCGGAGAGCACGCCGACAGTCGACGGCCCGATCATCGTCCCTTTTTTAACGGCAGCGTCGCCTGCAATTATATCCGAGCCTTTTTTTGCAATGTTCTCGCCGGGAGCAACTCCGGAGTAGACAAGGCAGGAATCAAGCTCCTTCCGCGTGTTTTCGACCATTACAACGGCGTTTGCCCCTCTTGGCAGCATACCGCCGGTCAATATTTCCGCGCACTGGCCTCTGTGTATCTCAAGCTCCGCAGGGCTTCCCATGGCTACTGCGCCTGCACATTCAAGCTCCGCCGGTATGGCTTCACCCGCGCCGAAGGTGTCCTCGGCGCAAACGGCGTATCCGTCAACGGTTGAACGGTCAAACGGCGGTATACTCTCAACGGCGGTGATGTCCTCCGAGATCACATGGCCGGTTGAATCGATTATATTAACTTTTTCGGTGGCGGGGTTAAGCTTTTGAACGGTATTTCTGATTATTTCAACAGCTTCGTTCCCTGTTACAACGTTCAGCATAATACTCTCCGTATTTGGTATTGGTCGGTCTTGCCGTCTGCAAGGCAAAACCGGAAAATGTTTACAAAATAATATTACCACATATTTCAGATAATTTAAAGGGCTTATCGGTTATTTCATTTATCAAAATAAAAGTTGAAAACGTGTGACATAATATGGTACAATATCCATAAATAAGCAGTATGGTGTGATGATGATGAAATTCGGAATCGTATGTGTTAGCGACAGATGCTCGCAGGGGATCTATGAGGATAAAAGCGGTCCGGCGATTGAAGAAATAATAAAGCCGCTTGCGCACGAGATCAAATACCTGACAGTCCCCGATGAAAAAGAGGATATTTCCGCCGCGCTTATCACGCTGGCTGATGATTTCAAGGCGGATATCGTTCTTACCACGGGCGGTACCGGTTTTGCGCCGCGTGACGTGACCCCCGAAGCGACAGAAAGTGTTATCGAGCGCAGAGCGCCAGGCATCAGTGAAGCAGTCAGGATGAAAAGCCTTGCCATTACTCCTAAGGCGATGCTTTCAAGAGCCGTCAGCGGTATCAGGGGAAAAACTCTGATAATCAATCTCCCCGGCAGTCCGAAGGCGGTCAGGGAATCGCTTGAAGTTATCATGCCCGTATTTGAGCACGCGGTTGAAACAATGAGCGGCAAAACCATCTCCTGCGGGAGGAATGAGAATTGATAGACAGACAGGAACTGCAGGGCTTTGATATCGGCAAAAAGTCGGCGGCGGTCGTCGGCTGCGGAGGCCTCGGCTGCAATGTTGCGACCCATCTTACCTGCGCCGGTATCGGCAGGCTTATTCTTTGCGATCATGATACAGTCAGCGAAACCAACCTCAACAGGCAGTTTTTATACAAAGCGTCGGACGTAGGCAAAGAGAAGGTGTATATAGCCGCGGAGAATCTCCGCGCCATATCGCCTCAGGCGGAAGTGATAGCTGTTTCAAAAAGAATAAAAAATTCCGACGACCTGCACTTTGCCGCCGGTGTAGATATCGTATTTCTTGCCGTTGACAACAACGAGGCGAGAAAAACGGTGCAGGATTTTTGCCGGGGCGAAGATATTCCGCTTGTCAACGGCGGAGTCAACGGATTTTTCGGAACGGCTTATCTCTGGATCCCGAATCAGACCAGGGATCTGACGTCGGCAGGGCTTCTTTCTTCGGAGAATAAGAAGACTCTTTCCGTCAGCAGTACGGTGGGTGTGATAGGCGCGCTCGAAGCGCATCTCGGTATAAAATATCTGATCGGCGATACTCAGGCCGCCGGATATCTGCACATATTTGACGGCGGTGAAATAAGAAAGCTGAAAATACAGTAAAGGAGGCATACGATGAAGCAGTATGACGGTTATATGGGAAAGGTGCTGTTTGTTGACCTGACAAACCGCACGCATTCTCTGTTCCCATGGACGGATGAGGACCGAAAGCGCACGCTCGGCGGCAAGGTCATGGCTGCGGATATCCTTCTGCACCATATCCGCCCGGGAATGAAAGCCTTTGATGAGGACAACTGGATCGTTGTGACGACCGGGCCGCTTACAGGCTGCGGATGCCCGAACTCCTCGCGCTTTAATATTTCAACGATATCCCCGCTGACGAATATCGTCACATCGTCGAACTGCGGCGGTGATTTCGGACTTTGGCTCAAGCGCGCCGGCTATGACGCGGTCATATTTACCGGTAAAAGCGAGACGCCCGTAACTGTCAGCATCCTTCACGACGACGTAGTGTTTTCCGACGCGTCCTCGATCTGGGGGCTGACGACGAGCGAGTCTCAGGAAAAGCTGCCGAAGAGAAGCGGAAAGCTTGTCATCGGCCCGGCAGGTGAAAACAAGGTACTTTACGCCTGCGTTTTCTCAAACGAAAGAACAGCCGGGCGCGGCGGCGTAGGCGCGGTATTCGGCGATAAGAATCTGAAGGCGGTCACCGCCTTCGGCACCGCTTTGCCGTCCGTTCGCAACAGAGAAAAGCTCAGCAGAATCAATCAGAAATGGGTGCATACGCTCCGCACACATCCGCTGACCGGCAGACAGCTCCCGAAGCTCGGCACAGCCGGACTCATAGCCCCGATGCAGGCGCACAAGATACTTGCCACCAAAAATTTCAGCGCCGGCAGATATGACGGGTTTGAAAAAATCTCCGGCGAGGAGCTTGCCGAAAACCACCTTGTTTCAAATGCCGCCTGCACAACGTGCGCTATACGCTGTGCGCGTATGGTCAAGGTCGACGATAAGGTCGTAAAAGGACCCGAGCTTGAGATACTCGGACTTCTCGGGGCAAATATTTTAAATGACGATATTGAAAAGATCATCCGCTGGAACTATGTGCTTGACGAGCTCGGTATGGACACTATTTCCGCCGCAGGTACGGTTGCCTTTGCTATGGAGCTCAAGGAAAAGGGCGTGCATGATTTCGGCCTTGAATTCGGCAAAACCGACAATATTGAAGAGATGTTCAATATGATTGCACGTCGTGAGGGGGAAGGAGACATCCTTGCAAACGGCTCGCGTTACATGAGCGAAAAATACGGAGGCGAAGAATACGCGATCCACGCCAAGGGCATGGAGCTTGCGGCTTACACGCCCCGTCACGCAGTCGGCCACGGCCTCGGCTATGCGACTGCGAACCGCGGCGGCTGCCACCTCAACGCAGGCTATCTGGTGGTTGTCGAGGGACTGGGGCTTGACGTGGATTCGCTTACGCACCACGGTAAGGCCGCGCTTGCAATTATGTTCCAGAATCTGATGGAGGCTGTTTCCGCCGGCGGCGAATGTCTGTTTA
Organism: Clostridia bacterium; assembly: GCA_017450135.1. Classification (GTDB taxonomy): domain Bacteria; phylum Bacillota; class Clostridia; order Oscillospirales; family Acutalibacteraceae; genus CAG-488. Next base: position 7,011 of record JAFSXA010000096.1, read on the forward strand.
CAAGCTACGCCGTTTTGCCCGGCTTCCTTATCGACAAGCCTAACTGGGTATTGACCAAGGTGATCCTCGCGGCATTCCCGTATCTCGGCCCCGTGATAAATCTTCTCAGCCACTTCACCAAGGTCGCAAAGATCAACATTCCACTACTCCCGGAATCATATGCGATCAAGTACGCGACCGGCATCAATTCCACAATGGCGAGTATGCTCACCTGGGGCGCTTACGGCTACAACGCCGAGCGTATCTCAAATATTATCCTCGGGCAGAAAGCGGACGCCGATCAGCTCCCGAAGCGATTGACGGACGAACCGCAGGATCCGAACGATCCGCGCACAAAGGTGCCGCTTGAAAAAATGAAAAAGGTATATAACAGGGCACGCGGCTGGAAGGACGGCATACCCACGTACCACAGGCTCAAAACCCTCGGAATCAAGCTTGACAGATCGGTATATGACAAGGCTGTAAAGGAGGCTTACAGATAATGGCAAAAATCAAGGTAAAACTTTTCGGTGTTTTCAGAGTTGACACACACGTTGCCGAGATCGACGTCGAAGCTGAAAAGCTCAAGGACGTTTTCAATGCCCTCGGCGATAAGCTCGGCCGCGAAAAAATGGATTCGGGTCTTACGTTCAGCGACGCTCTTGTTTATATCAACGGCGAGCCCTGCGCAAAAAAATCAAGAAAATTGAACGACGGGGACGAGCTTTGGCTCCTTTCGCCTGCATCGGGAGGTTGAAGTTATGGCATATACAATCAAACGCGATAAATGTATCGGCTGCGGCGCCTGCAAATGGGTTTGCCTTTTTGACATCCCGGCTGTCAGCGCTGAAGATCCGCAGAAGTATACTATCGAAAAAGAGAAGTGCACAGGCTGCGGTCAATGCAGTAATATCTGCCCGAACAACGCCATTGAGCCGCTGCCCGACCACAAAAAGATCCTGAGGGTCGAGATAGACCGGGAAAAGTGTATCGGCTGTACGGTATGCCGCCATGTCTGTCCGGAAAAAGCTCCGTTCGGCGAGCGGAAAAGCCCGTTTGAGATCGATCAGAGCAAATGCTTTCAGTGCGGAATGTGTGCCGCAAAATGCATCAAAAAAGCAATTAACGTCGAATATGAACAGTAGTCTCCGCCTGGAA
>JAFSXA010000097.1 GCA_017450135.1 Clostridia bacterium
AGATAGCATCACAGGAGGGATTATTATGTCACATTCTTCCACGCATCTCCTTATGCCGGGGCCGTCTCTTATCCGAACAGGATACTGTTGAGAATAGCTTCAAGACGTTCCTGCTTGCCTGAATGCGGAGGCTCGGCGTCCTTGAGCTCTGCGGCGTAGGCGGCAAGCTCCTCGAGCGTTGCGCCGCCGGAGGTGATCTTTTTGCCGATCGGAGAATCGAAGCCCGAGTACTTTTCTTTGACAAAGGCGTCGAGCCTTCCGTCCTCGATCAGCGCCGCGGCCTTCATCAGACCCAGAGCAAAGGTGTCCATACCGAGGATGAAGCCCTCGAACATATCCTGATAGGTATTGCTCGGTCTGCGGTTTTTGGCGTCAAAATTGAAGCCGCCTGTCAGACCGCCGGCCTTGAGCACCTCGTACATACACAGAGTCGCGTCATAGACGTTGAACGGAAATTCGTCGGTATCCCAGCCGAGAAGCATATCGCCCTGGTTGGCGTCGATACTGCCGAGCATCCCGTTGATGGCGGAGACCCTCAGTTCGTGCTCGAAGGTATGCCCTGCCAGAGTGGCGTGATTGGCCTCGATATTCATCTTGAAATCTTTGTCCAACCCGTATTGACGCAGGAAGCCGATCGCAGTCGCGGCGTCGAAGTCGTACTGGTGCTTCATGGGCTCCTTGGGCTTGGGCTCGATATAGAAATCGCCGGTGAAGCCTATCTTCCTGCCGTAATCGACAGCCATGCGCATAAGCCTTGCTATATTCTCCTGCTCAAACTTCATATCGGTATTGAGCAGAGTCTCATAGCCCTCTCTGCCGCCCCAGAAGACATAGCCTCTGCCGCCGAATTTGACGGTGAGGTCGAGAGCCTTTTTGATCTGCGCGGCCGCGAAGCAGTAAACCTCTGCCGAATCAGTACTGCCGGCGCCGTTCATGTACCTCGGATTTGAGAACATATTCGCAGTGCCCCAGAGGCATTTGATACCGGTCTCCTTCATTTTAAGCAGGATGTAGTCGGAGATCTCGTTGAGCCTTGCGTTGGTCACGTTCATGTCGTCCGCCTCGGGCACGAGGTCAACGTCGTGGAAGCAGAAATACTCTATCCCCAGCTTCTGCATGAATTCAAACCCGGCGTCCACCTTGGCTTTGGCGTGCTCCATCGTTCCCTTAGGGGCGCCGAAGGACTTGTCCGCCGTATCTCTGCCGAACATATCGGTCCCGGCTGCGCCGAGATTGTGCCACCACGCCATGGCAAACGGAAGGTGCTCCTTCATCGGCTTGCCCAAAACTATCTTCTCCGCGTCAAAGAACTTGAACGCGAACGGGTTCTTGCTCTGAGGTCCTTCATACCTGATTTTATCAATACCTTTGAATATCTCGCTCATTTTTCTTACTCCTTGTTCAATTCTTTAAATATATCTTTAAGCGCCGGATAGATAAGCCTGAATTTCCGGTACTGCTTTTCATACAGAGCGGTGAGCTCCGGGTCGGGCTCCACCGAGTCCACGACCTGCACGAGCCTGCCGCAGGCCTCCTCAACGCTGCCGTATTCACCGCAGGCGACCATGGCGAGTATCGCTCCGCCGAAGCCTGGTCCCTGCTCGGTTTTTACAATATCGAGGGGAATGCCGAGCACCGCCGCGAGGATCTTTTTCCACAATGCGCTCCTGGCTCCGCCGCCGCAGACCGTACTGCGCGTTATATCCAGACCCAGCGACCGCGCGACCTCGAAGCTGTCCCTTATCGCAAAGGATACGCCCTCAAAGACCGCCTGAAGCATATCCGCCCTCCCGGTGTTCATCGTCATACCTATGAAAGCGCCCCTGGCGTCGGTATCATTGATGGGACTGCGCTCGCCCATCAGATACGGCAGAAACCGGACTTGGTTCTTTCCGAGCATACCGTCCTCTATCCTCGCCGCCTCATCATCGTAATTCTCCGTGCCGAGTATGTCGTCCTGCCACCACTTGTTGCACGAGGCGGCGCTGAGCATACAGCCCATCAGGTGGTACTTGCCGTCCGCGTGCGCAAAGGCGTGGAGTGCGTTGTTATTATCGACCTTGAAGCCGGCGCTCGGGATAAAGATGGTGCCCGACGTGCCGAGAGAGATGTTGCATTTCCCGTCCCCGACAGTGCCCGTGCCCACGGCGGCTGCGGCGTTATCTCCGGCTCCTGCCGCAACATTGACCCCGGGATTCAATCCGAGCTCCTCGGCGACCGCTTCTTTTAGCGTTCCGACTGCCTCATAGCTTTCGTACAGCTCCGGGAGCTGCTCTGTGCGCACGCCGCAGATATTCAGCATCTCCTCAGACCAGCGTCTGTTCTTAACGTCCAGCAGAAGCATACCCGAGGCGTCCGAGTAATCGCAGGAGTGCCTGCCCGTCAGCCTGTAATTGATATAATCCTTGGGAAGCATGATCCTCCTGATCCTTGCGAAAAGCTCAGGCTCATGCTCTTTCATCCAGAGGATCTTCGGCGCGGTGAAGCCCGCAAAGGCGATATTGGCCGTATATTCCGAAAGCTTATCCCTGCCGACGGTATCGTTGAGGAAATCCACCTCCTCCTGAGTGCGCCCGTCGTTCCATAGGATGGCGCGACGGATGACCTCGTCGTTTTCATCGAGGACGACCAGGCCGTGCATCTGAGCGGCGACTCCGATACCGGCTATAAGGCTCTTGTCCGCGTCCGCCGTCAGCTTCTTTATTCCGCTGACTGTCGCACGCCACCAATCGCCGGGCTCCTGCTCGCTCCAGTTCGGCTTGGGGAAGTATATGGGATATTCCTCGGACACGATGTTGAGTATATCGCCGTCCTCGTTTATAAGCAGCAGCTTTACCGCCGACGTTCCTAAATCCACTCCGATATAATACATACTCATTTACCTGCTTGTTCGTATTTTTTGCCGCTTCGCATAAAAGCGGACGAGCGGCGGGCGCAGATGCGCTCTATCCAGTATTTTAAAGGAAGCGTCGACCGATGTCAAGCCCCGATACAAACGGCGTCCCGGCGGCGCTTGACTTATGCCGCGGTTGTGCTATAATGCCATAAAACAAATTCATTCAGGTGGGGACGGCAATGATATCCAGATTGACAGCATTCTTTCTTGCGCTATTCACATTTTTTTCGTATACCTTCCGGTTTTATCAGCCTCCGGCGGACGCGGATTACGAAATTTCTTACACAAAGGCGGTGAAGGATGTGGAAAAATACTGCGGCGTTACGTCCCGGGTCGGGGATCACAACGGTGTGCCCACTCTGTTTGTCAACGGCGA
>JAFSXA010000098.1 GCA_017450135.1 Clostridia bacterium
CCCGGCGCAGAAGCAGGGCACCGCGGCAGCGGCGAAGAGGATAGTCATATCGGTCGTATGCGTGTGTGCCGTCTGCCTTGCCGTGTCCCTGATACCGGGGCGTGTCAGCTTTTCCGAGCTGATGGCGGCTAAGGAGACTTATTCGCAGCTCTCGGATACGTCGGCGCTCGGCAAAACGCCATATGTATCGTTTGCCGCCGCCTCGGGAGCCATGTCGCTGTGGCTGTGCGAGCTTGTACCCTATATCCGCAAAGTCAAGCTCAATAAGAATGCGGTGTTTATTGCGGCGACGGTATGGGCCGCCGTTGTCGCCCTCGGAATCATCACATACGGGGAGAGTTACCCGTCGGCCGTTTTCGCCGGGATATTCGTCGGGGCTCTTTCCGTGCTCATAGCGGGCAAACCTCTCAGACAATAAAGCATATCGCCGCCGGGCAGGAGCGCAGACGCCGCTTTTGCCCGGCTGTTGTTATTTTGACGAAAACTCCCCAAATATTGTGTTTCAACAGGCATTTCACGGCTGTTTTCAACTATAAATGGTGATTTTGTACAAGGTAAAAATGCTGAAAAAACAACAATTATTTTCATTATTTTTATAAGATTGATGAATTTGATATGTATTTTTGAAAAATTTTTGAGAAAAAGCACTCAAAAGACTTGAAAAAGCATATGAAATTGTGTAAAATGTATATGTTTAAGCTGTCAATTTGTCTAAATTTCAGAGAAGCATAGCATTGATAATGAAAATGAAAATCCAAATCAGATTTGAGTGAGGGGTAATTATATGTCAAACAGACTTTTCCAGGGCGTTATCCATCAGATGAGAAATGCAATAGACAGGACTATCGGCATTATTGATGAGACAGGGACCATCATTTCGTGCAGCGAGCTTGGAAGAATAGGAGAGGTCAATTCCACCGCCGCCGCAAGCGCGTTTATGGATTCGGAGGTCTGCGTTGTCAACGACTGCACATACAAGTCCTTCGGCAACCAGGTGCATCCCGAATACGCTGTTTTTGTTGACGGGGACGACGAGCTTGCCGCAAAGTATGTGAACATAAGCGCGGTTGCTCTTAATAACCTCAAGCAGTATTTTGACGAAAAGTACGACAGGAACAATTTCATCAAGAATGTAATTCTCGATAACATCCTCCCCGGCGATATTTATCTCAAGGCGCGTGAGCTTCGATTTAACAACGACGCCTCCAGGACGGTTCTTCTTATCAGGATACCTGAGCAGACCGACGCTTCCGCCTACGACGTTGTTCAGAATCTTTTTCCGGACAAGTCCAAGGATTTCATCGTCAACGTCAGCGAGACCGATATCGCCCTTATCAAAGAGGTCAAGAGCAACATTGATTCCAAGGATCTGGAAAAGCTCGCCCGCTCAATAGCCGATTCTCTTTCAACCGAGCTCTATGTTCGCGCCGTTATCGGCATAGGCACTACCGTAGTAGGCATCAAGGAGCTTGCGCGCTCCTTCAAGGAGGCACAGGTATCTCTCGAGGTCGGCAAGGTCTTTGATACGGAGATGTCTATCGTCAGCTACGACAGCCTCGGCATAGCGCGTCTGATATATCAGCTCCCCACGACTCTGTGTGAAATGTTCCTTCACGAGGTATTCAAGCGCGGCTCGATCGACAGTCTTGACCAGGAGACTCTGTTTACCATCCAAAAGTTTTTTGAAAACAACCTCAACGTAAGCGAAACGTCCAGAAAGCTTTTTGTTCACAGAAACACCCTTGTTTACCGTCTTGAAAAAATCAAGAAGCTCACCGGTCTCGACCTCAGAGAGTTCGACGACGCCATAGTATTCAAGGTTGCTCTGATGGTCAAGAAGTATCTGGATGCAAACCCGATCAAATATTGATTATAAAAGGCTGATTGTTCTATGATTGATTTTAAAAATGTTTCCAAAGTTTATGATAACGGCACAAAGGCGCTCAGCAATGTCAACATCCATATCGACAAGGGTGAGTTCGTCTTTGTTGTCGGAGCGTCCGGCGCAGGCAAAAGCACCTTCCTCAAGCTTATGATGCGCGAGGAAGTGCCCTCGACCGGATCCATCACCATCAAGAATTATAATCTGAACGAGATGAAAAAGCGGGAAATTCCGTATTTCAGAAGAAATATGGGTATCGTTTTTCAGGATTTCCGCCTTATTCCGAAAATGACGGTCTATGACAACGTCGCCTTCGCAATGCGCGTGGTCGGCGCAAGGGAAAAGGATATCCGCAAGAGAGTTCCCTACGTTATAAATATCGTCGGCCTTTCAAACAAGGCGCGCAATTACCCTTACGAGCTGTCGGGCGGCGAACAGCAGAGAGTTGCCCTTGCCAGGGCTCTTGTCAACAACGCCGATATCATTATCGCTGACGAGCCGACGGGCAACGTCGACCCCCAGATGTCGCTTGAAATAGTTGAGCTTCTCAAGCGTCTTAACGAGGCGGGCACAACGGTCATCATGGTTACCCACGCCCACGATCTTGTCACAAGGTTCGACAAGAGAGTAATAGTCCTCAACAGCGGCGCGGTCGTTGCCGACGGCTCCATAGAGAGCGGCGATGAGCTGATTCAGGAATCCTCTCATCTGCTTACAAATTCAAACCTCAACGTCGGTGACAAGTTCTCAAATAAAAACAAGCCCGCCGAGGAGAAAGAGGAAGGCGCGGAGCAAAAATCAAAACGTGATGACGACGCTTTTTACGACGCTCTGCTCGGTGATAACGATGCATACCGGGTCTACCTTGAAAATGAAAAGAGCGACGGCGAAAATGCCGAAGAAAAAGGCGGTGAGGAGTCATGAAGAGAAGCAGGAGAATAGGCTATCTCACAAAGGAGGGCTTCCGCAACGTCTGGGTCAACAGGCTTATGTCTGTGGCTTCTGTGGCGGTGCTCATGTCCTGCCTTGTAATGCTCGGTATCGCATTTATGCTCATAGTGAACGTCCAGAGCATTATGGGCGATATCGAGAGTCAGAATGTAGTCATGGTCTATCTTGAGGAGGACGCCACCGAGACGGAGGTCGAAACGGCGGAAAGAGAGATACTGGCGCTTGACAACGTTAAAAAATGCGAATATATCGATAAGGATACGGCCTTTAAACAGCAGATAGAGGATCTCGGAACGGACGCGACCTACTTCGAGGGAGTTGAGAATCCGCTGCCCGATCTTTTTAAGGTTTCGATATCCGATATGACAAGGTTTGAGAGCACAGTTTCAGCGTTGAAGAATATCAATAATGTGGACACGGTGCGTGACAACAAGGATATAGCCTCGACTCTTATACAGATCAGGAAAACCGTGACCTACGTCAGCTTCGGAATAATCGTAGTGCTGCTGATCATCTCCCTGTTTATCATAGCGAATACGGTTCGCATCACCATGTTCAGCAGAAGGCTGGAGATAAATATCATGAAATCGGTCGGTGCGACCAACTGGTTCATCAGGTGGCCGTTCATAGTTGAGGGTATGGTGCTCGGTATCATTGCCGGCATCCTTTCGACCGGAGTGGTTTGGGGTGTATATAAGCTGATCGATCCTACCGTCACGTCGCTGTTTACAATGATAAGCAGAGACTTCTCGGTCGAACCGTTCACCTCTTATGTTTTATATATTCTGGCGGCGTTTATAATAATCGGTATTTTCTCGGGCGGAATCGGCAGTCTTATTTCCATCCAGAAATACCTCAGAGAACGCGGAGGAATCATTTATGAAGAAGACGAATAATAGTCTCACAAAAATAATATCAGTCTTTCTGAGCTTTGCCATCGTTTTTTCCGTTGCGGGAGCATATGCGCCGAGGACGAGGGCGAAATCTTTGGATTCGCTGAAAAGCGAGTATTCCGAGATAAAAAACAAGGTCAGTGAGAGCGAGAAAAAGGTATCACAGCTCGAGGAGCAGAAGGCGAAACAGGAGGAAATAGTTTCCGCCCTGAATGAGCAGCTGTCTCAGCTCAACGACGAGCTTGCCAACGTAACCTCTCAGAAGGAGGTTATCAACGGTGATATCAGCGTCACAGAGAGTAAAATTACCAGCTTGAACAATGAGATCAATAGTCTCGATGAACAGATAGCCCTCAAGGACGAACAAATCGATGAGACTGTTGAGCTTTTCTGCCGCAGAATGAAAGCGAATTACGTTGCGGGCGAGACGTCGGTGCTTGAGATATTCACGTCGTCGTCTGACCTTGCGAGCTTTCTCAACCGTCTTGAGATGTTCAAGCGCGTCACCCAAAAAGATCAGGGCCTTGTGGATGAGCTGCACGAGGAGATCGCATCCATTGAAAAGATGCAGGATGAGCTCAACAAGAAAAAAACCGAGCTTCAGACGCAGAAATCCGAGCTTGTAATCAAGCGTGACGACCTCCAGCATACGCAGAACGTTCTCAATTCCACTCAGCAGGAGATTGTTGAAAAGTCGAACGAGGTCAACGAAAAGATAGCGTCGCTGAATACGCAGACGAGCAAGCTCAATGTTTCCATTGAAGAGTATAACGCCGAGATGGCAAAGATAGACAATGAGATAGATGCGTTTATCAAGGCGGAGCAGGCGCGTAAGAATTCCTCAGGTTCATCCTCAGGCGGTTCCTCCTCAGGCGGTTCTTCCTCAGGATCTTATTCCGCGACAATTATCCCGTCGAAGGTTACCGGCGGCTGGGCGTGGCCCGTGCCGTATTCAGAGGCGTACGTGATCTCGGGCTACGGGTACCGAAACGACCCGAAGACAGGAGTTTTCAAATTCCACGGCGGTATAGACATCACAATGGGCAGCGCTTATGGCAAGAATATCATCGCCACCAGAGCCGGAACCGTTATCAGGGCGCTCTACACCTCATCGGGCTACGGTCACTACATTATGATCGACCACGGCGACGGTTTTGTATCTTTGTACGGTCACTGCAGCGATCTGCTTGTTTCTACCGGTCAGAAGGTCAGCAGGGGTCAGGTCATAGCGAGGATAGGAGCGACCGGTTACGCGACAGGTCCGCACTGCCATTTTGAGATAAGGTACAACGGTGAAAGGGTCAATCCGCTGAATTACGTTTCAAGGTAGCAGATTAACTTCGATCATAAGACCGTCTTTTGGCGGTCTTATTCTTTAGCTATAATCAAATACGAGAGGTGAAAAAAGTGTCAATACCGCTTGCTCAGGAGATAAGGCCGCAGACTCTCGATGAGGTCGTCGGCCAGCGGCATCTCATAGGTGAGAATATGCCGCTCAAAAATATAATAGATTCCGGTGAGCTGCCGAACCTCATTTTTTACGGGCCCTCCGGCACGGGGAAGACGACGGTCGCCTCAATTATCGCAAAAGCGACGGACAGGAAGCTCTGCAAGCTCAACGGAACAACTGCCGGTTCGGCTGACATCAAGGCAGTAGTGGCTCAGCTTGACACCTTCGTTGCGCCGAACGGGATCCTGCTCTATCTCGACGAGATACAGTATTTCAACAAAAAGCAGCAGCAGACACTCCTTGAATACATCGAAAACGGGGATATAACCCTGATCGCCTCCACGACGGAAAACCCCTATTTTTATATTTATAACGCTATACTCAGCCGCTCGACCGTATTTGAATTCAAGGCGGTTGAGCCCGCGGATATCGTGCCTGCCGTCAGGCGCGCCATAGCCCATATGGAAAAGCGCACCGGCAGCAGAATCGTTGCCGACGACAGGGTTATAAAGCACATTGCCACGGCGTGCGGCGGCGACGTCCGCAAGGCGGTGAATTCGGTTGAACTCTGCGTGCTCTCGACCAAGCCCGACGGGGACGGGAATATCGTCCTCGGCATTGAGACCGCCGAGGCGCTCACCCAGCGCAGCGCGATGAAATACGACCGTGACGGTGATGAGCATTACGATATCGTCTCGGCTTATCAGAAATCCATGCGCGGCTCCGACCCGGACGCGGCTCTGCACTACCTTGCCAGACTGCTTGACGCGGGCGACCTGCCCTCGGCGTGCAGGCGGCTGATGGTCTGTGCGTGCGAGGACGTGGGACTTGCCTATCCAATGATAATACCTATCGTCAAGGCGGCCGTTGACGCGGCGCTTATGGTCGGACTGCCCGAGGCGAGGATACCCCTTGCGGACGCGGTTGTGCTGGTGTGCACCTCGCCGAAGTCAAATTCCGCGTATCTGGCGATAGACGCCGCCCTTTCGGACGTTAAAAAGGGGAGAAGCGGCCCGATACCGAGACAGCTCCAGAACAAGCATTTTGACGGCGAGGATAACGCGAACAAGGGGCAGTTCTATATCTATCCGCACGACTATCCGAATCACTGGACATATCAGCAGTATCTGCCGGACAATATCAAGGACGTCAAATACTACGAGCCCGGGGCAAACAAAAATGAGCAGGCCGCCAGGGAATACTGGGACAGGATAAAGAAATCTCCAAAATAACGAAGCGTCCGCCGAAACGGACAACGAAAAAACGGCGATAAAAAAGTTGCGGTCAAAGGCAAAAATAATTGCAAAATGACTTGAATTTTTTGTTTTGATATAGTATACTATTTGTCGTTAAGGGCCTGTAGCTCAGTTGGGAGAGCGTTCGGTTCGCATCCGAGAGGTCGTGGGTTCGAATCCCTTCAGGTCCACCAAAAGTCCTTACTCGAACCCTTGTCCAAAAGCAAGGCGTCGGGCGAGGACTTTTTCATTGTTTTCTGAAGTCCGGTCGATGGGGTGTTCGCGAGAATCAACATCGGCGGTTGTGCCGCGTTTCCCTGGGGTTCTTTTCTTTTTTGGGAAACGAAGATTACTGCTTTTCGCGTAATCTTTCCCTTTTATGAAGTGGGACGATGGGTCAGCCAATACGCGATAATCATGTGCTTTGAAAGAATGATCATCGGCCTGCTAGTTTTTTCATCTGATATGAAGTATTATAAAAAATAGTTCGAAGCCAACGATGTTTTGGAGAAAGAATAGCTCTGCCAAGCTGATATAGGTATATATGGTCTAAACGTGAATTGTGAAGGAATTCGTCATTGCAGTTATTATCGTTGACAGTATTCTATGTGGATATGAGGAAGTGTATATATGCCAAGTGGGAGAAAAAGGACACACGAGGAATTCATAAATGAATTAGGGAAAATAACCCACACCATATCCGTCCAAGAGCCCTACCAGAAGAATACAAAGCCTATTAGGTGCAGATGTTTAGTCTGTGGCTATGAATGGGGCCCTACGCCCCAGTCTCTTTTATGCGGTCATGGATGTCCTTCTTGCGCTGGTAATACTAAACTTACGCATGAAGAGTTTATAGACAAACTAAAAGCCGAAAATCCTAATTTTGAATCATTTGATGTTCTAACTCCTTACAAAGGAATGTCTGGAAAAGTAAAATGTAGATGCAAAATATGCGATACAATTTGGCATCCAAAAGCGAACGATTTAATTAGGGCGAAATCTGGATGTCCATCTTGCTCTGGGAACATCGGTTTTACTCATAACCGGTTTATCGAAGATTTATGCCAAAAGAATCCAAATTATAAAGATATTATAATACTGTCTAAATATGACGGCATGCTTAATCGAATAAAATGTAAGTGTAAGAAATGTGGACGTGAATGGGCTCCATTGGCAAGTAGCTTAATGCAGGGAACAGGTTGTCCCATTTGCGCCAAAGTTAAGGCCGCAGAACGTGGGCGAGAAATGTTCCAAAAGATGGAGCGTCCTGGGATTATTAACCACGATTCTTTTGTTGCTAAATTTATCGATAGTTCTCCCTATTCTACTACAATAGAGATAACAGGAACATACAAAGGGGCAAAAAGGCCAATAAAGTGTAGGTGCTTACGTTGTGGGTGTGAATGGAGCCCTATTGCAAGTGCATTGTTACGAGGAACGGGGTGCCCAGATTGTTCTCACTCATCAACTTCATTTATGGAACAATTCTTGGTCTTTGCATTTCGCAAAGCACTTGGCGAGAGCAAGGTTATCAGTCGAGATAAAGTATTGATTGGTAAGGAAATCGATATCTATATACCGTCCAAATCTTTTGCGATCGAAATTGGATCTTGGACATGGCACAGAGATGCTTTAGATAATGATATGGAGAAGATAGAGGCTTGCAGAAAACACGACACAAGATTAATAATAATTTATGATTCATGTACGGACACGACGATTGAAAATGAGGATGTTTGGACATATCCGATTGATTTGGGCAGTGAGAAACAATGTGACACTCTGAAATCTATTTTTTTTAATTGTCTAAAACAAATGAATATTCAACCAGTCGCATTTGATGAAAATGATTGGATTGAAATAATTAATCACGCTTATCAAGCTTCCCTACGCGTTACGCATGACGACTTTTTGGCAAAACTACAGGAGAAAAATAGACACTTCCGAGATATTGTTGTTTTATCAGAATATAGATATGCAAGGGAAAAAATAAAATGCAAATGTAAAAAGTGCGGAAATGAATGGGAAACGGCTGCGTCTGAACTGTTAAAAGGCACAGGGTGCCCTGTTTGCCAAATAAAAGCAGTTGGTGACAGACGAAGTAAAAAGGACCAGATTATTGAGTGGAGAAAAAACCATCCAAATGGATCAAAGTTAAGGTGTGAGAAGGAGACTGGTATTAGTAGAATGACCGTTTACAAATGGTGGAAGGCGGCTGAATAATGAATCTGCTACAGTTTCAGGGTATATAGTTCGACTTAAACCCCGATAGTCCCACCATAACTGTACACCTGTTTTGGTACAATGCGTATCATCAAGGGTGTGCAGTTTTCTTTTGCCGAAAGCCTTGATATATGGGCATTTGTGAACACTTTTTAACGACAGCGGCTCTGTGGGTTCTTTAAGCTGAACCGACAGAGCCGCTGTTTTATGATTATAATGTTTATTATTTCGGCATGGGCTGAGGTGTGGACGTGGGGCCTCCGATAACGAGCTTGTCAGCGCCGTTTGCCGAAGGAACGAACCGTACCCTGTCTATGCACATATTCCTGGGATGTATCGCGTCGGAGGAATAGTGGCAATGATATACAATAAACAGTTCACTGCCGTCCGGCGACCGGGTAAAGCAATGGTGTCCGCATCCGAGAGTAATTCTGTTTGACTGCAAGACCGGGTTGACGGTGTATCTTGTAAACGGGCCGGTAGGGCTGTTAGAGGTCATGCAGCCGACCCCGTAATTC
>JAFSXA010000099.1 GCA_017450135.1 Clostridia bacterium
ATTAAAAGTCAAGTGCTCTGCCAACTGAGCTAATGAGTCGTGCGATTTTTAACGCTTGAATATAATATATTATTTAGATATAAATGTCAAGTGTTTTGCAGAAAAAATTGAAAATTCGCCGTTTTACAGCCGTTTTACTTCGCATTATTGCCGATCACAGACGGCTCTGAGGATTTTTGACGCCGGAGGTTTATTCCTGCGCGGATTTATGATATAATCATCTGCGGAGGTGTCGATATGAGAATGTACGATATTATCAGGAAGAAGCGCGACGGCAAAGAATTATCAGATGAAGAGATCGGTTTTTTCATTGACGGATATACCGGCGGCGCGATACCTGACTACCAGGCGTCCGCATTACTGATGGCGATCTGCCTTGAGGGTATGACAGACAGAGAGACCGCGGCACTGACGCTCCGCATGGCGGAGTCGGGAGATATGATAGACCTCACGGGAATTGAGGGATGCACGGTGGACAAGCACAGCACCGGAGGTGTGGGCGACAAGACCACGCTGATAACCGCCCCGATAGTCGCCGCGCTCGGAGGCAAGGTCGCAAAGATGTCCGGCAGAGGTCTGGGACACACGGGAGGAACGGTCGACAAGCTCGAATCCATCGAGGGCTTCAGGACCTCCCTCTCCCCTGAGGAATTCATCGATCAGGTCAACAGGATCGGCCTCAGCGTCACAGGTCAGAGCGGCAACCTCGCCCCTGCAGATAAAAAACTTTACGCCCTCAGGGACGTGACAGCCACGGTCGACAGCATACCCCTGATAGCCTCGAGCATAATGAGCAAAAAGCTGGCGGCAGGCTCAAGGGGTATCGTACTCGACGTAAAGACGGGAAGCGGCGCTTTTATGAAAACTCAAAAGGACGCCGAACTGCTGGCGGAGAAAATGGTCACGATCGGCAGGGCGGCGGGCAGAAACGTTACTGCGGTGATAACGGACATGGACGCTCCGCTCGGCCGCTCGATAGGCAACAGCCTTGAGGTGAAAGAGGCGGTCGAGGCTCTAAGAGGCAAGGGCGGCAGCGATCTGATGACGGTCAGCTGCGAGCTCGCCGCCGAAATGATGATGTTTGTAAGCGGCAAGCCTAAGCAGGAATGCCTCATTGACGTCAAAAGGGCGATAGCGGACGGCTCAGCCCTCGCAAAGCTCAGGGAGATGACTGCGGCGCAGGGAGGAAATGCGGAGTGGATAGACGACACAGACCTTTTCCCGAAGGCTGAATTCTCGCTTGATATTATCTCCCCGGCGGACGGATACATCTCGCATATGGACGCAGAAATGATAGGCACAGCCTCGGTTTTGCTCGGCGCAGGCCGGAACAAAAAGGATGAGCCGATAGATCATTCAGCCGGCATAATTCTGAGAGCAAAGACCGGAGACGCGGTCAAAAAAGGCGACGTAACAGCCACCCTCTATACGAACGATAAATCGAGACTCGAGCCTGCACGCAAGGAATATTCAAGGGCGATAGAGTATTCGGACCATCCTGCCGAAAGGCATCCGGCCATCTATTCGATCATTAAATAAGCGGACTGCCCGCGTCGATCAATACAAGCAGACGTGATCCCCGTCAAGCCTGAGCCTGACGGGGACGCATTTTTTATACTTATTATTCTTCGTTATCCGGGCAGTCGGCTTCATCAACGGTCGACTCGATATATCCGTTCCCATCCGCTATACCTGTCTCATCAACAGCCTCTTTGGCTCTTTGTGCGATACTTGAGATATAGAGTATGGAAATGATATCAAGGATACCGTTTACCATAAGGGATATGCCGACATAGATCATCAGCGCCTTTTCGGCTTCAAACGGGTTCGCAAAGGTTATTATACCGAGAACGATCATCAGCGCCGCGATAATAAGCTCGATCCACCAGTATCTGAACTTGAATCTCAGAAGATCCACGGCGTACTGGATCTTCATAACTCCGCCGACAATGAGGATAACGGCAAAGATAGCTGTCATTATCGTTGCAAGGAATTCCGGCTTGACAAGAAAATAGATGCCGAAAACCAGCAGGACGGTACCCTGCACAAGGGCAAAAGAGCCGACGATTTGAAACTTGCTCTCGGTAAAATACATTATCGTCCTGATAATGCCCAGAGCCGTCAACACGGCCCCGACGACATAACCGATAACGCTGCGCGAGGTCTCGGGAAAAATCGCCACCAAAAGACCGAGAACGATTATCACACCGTTGATTATTATGACCTCCCTTTTGAAGGTCTTCATACTCTTTGTATTACCGCTCATATCATCTCTCCTTATTGCCGAGTTTTACAGCGTATTTGAATGAATCTATCTCCAGAACCACCTTCAGTTCGGGATCAAAGCTTATATTGAACTCCGGGAAAAACGCCAGGCTCTCGTCGCAGCCGAGCTTCGACAGCCCGCTGCAGCCAAGCTCAGTCACTTCGGTCCTGTCACCGTTCTTCTGAGTATATATACGGTATCTCCCGCGCTCAAGGAAAGTGAAAACGGGCGAACAGATACAGCATTTCTTACCGCCGGTGAGCCTCGCTTCAAAGACGGACGTCCGGAAGAGCATTCTGCCGGCTGCAAAGATGCTTACAGAATCACCGTCCGAGACGACCGTCGGGAAGCTGTTCCTTTTTCTCGAGAGCCAGTAGAGCATCTGGTAAATATCCACCGAGGGATGAAGGATGATCGTATCCTCGTCGATCTTCATCAGCAGCCTGTCTATGCGCTCGTTGGCCGCCCTCCACCTTTCAGGCTCAAAACCGCGCGGAAGAAGCTTGTTTTCCTTAAGCTGCCACCTGAGGTCGTTGAAAACGAGGGCGCCGAAATAGGCGGGCACAGAGCCGGGAAAGGAGCCGAACAGCTCCTCGTAAAAATCAAACGAGGCGTCGAAAATGAGCTCCGGTGTGAAGCGGCTGGAGACAATACTCTGTGCATTGTTGCGGTTGTAAATATACTCCCCTTTTGAACAGTAGCCTATGGTCATCTTCTCACGGACAACGTCACAGCAGAATTTTTCGTCCTCATGCAAAAAATTCGGCCTGCTGCAAAATCTGATATTCCCTCCGTTCTTAACGCAGATGTTTATATTCGTCTGCGTGATGAATCTGTTGCCGGGATCCTTGAGATCGTAGATCGCCTGTTTGACCAGCGTCATATATCTGAAATGGTTTACGATGGGTCTGCCATCAAAATACTGGGTTATCCTGTAGGTCACGAGGTCGGTTTTGTCATAGACGGAATCGAAGAAATCGGCGACGCTCTTAAGAGTGTCGGGCGCGAGCCTGTCGTCGGAATCAAGGAAAAAAATATATTTGCCCTCAGCGAGCTCCAGCCCGAGGTTCCTTGTGGCAGAGAGTCCCTCATTCTCCTTGGAGCGCAGCTTGAAATTGGCGTGAACTCCGCAGTATTCTTCGCAAATGCTCTCGCTTTGATCCGTTGAGCCGTCGTTTAGCATCAGCACCTCAAAGTCTTTACCCGGCATCGTCTGAGCCGTCAATGAATCGAGGCAGCCGCGAAGATATGCCTCGACGTTATACACCGGCACTATCACCGTCGCCCTGTACGGATATTCAGGCATCGAACTCACCTCCGAGCATTCGGCGGCATACCCTGCACCCGGTCTTCTTTATAAAGCCGTCGCGCATACGGTAAAACTTGTAATAGCCCCATGCGCCGATACACTTTTTCAGAACCGATATCCCGAGCTTCCCGGAGAAGAAGCCCCTGATAACTGCATCGGGCAGGAGCGGCTGCTTTACCTCGCGGTAACGGATACAGCCGTCCGAACGGAAATCGGAAAAGGCCGTTTTTGCGTCGGTAAGCTTCACAGCGTCGACGCCGTACTTTATGCCGAGCCAGGCGAGCACGGCGTAATCGTCCGAAAAGCACGCCGTAACTGCTTTCAGCGTGTCAAACATATCCTCACAGGGACTTGACAGATAGGTGCGCATGACGTTGTTCAAAAGCATCATGGAGACCCCGGCATCGCCGGTTTGCGAAAAGACGGAAGCGTACTCGACCGCAAGCGCCCATTCATCTGCACCGGGCTTTTCATCCTTAATCTCAGCGGCGTAGGCGAGAGTCTCCCCTACTGCCGTGAAGCCGGCATATCTGTAAAAATCGGCTAAAAAGCAGAGAATCGAGAACGGAGTAGCGCCACAGGGGCAAAGACTGTTCCCGCTCAGCACCGCCCGGGATAGCATATGGTTGGCGAACACAGGGTGGTCTGCAAGCTCCTCGAGCGCAAAGCCGTCCCTGAATAAGCGCGCGCCGTCCGAGGAAGTCAGACCCACATTGCAGGCTGAGCCTCCCTCACCGGCGGCGTGAGCCATGACGGCGAAAGCGTCCGGCGAATAAGTAAAGCCAACGTCGGATATAACTATATACTCTCCCTCTGCGGCCTTCAGAGCC
>JAFSXA010000011.1 GCA_017450135.1 Clostridia bacterium
ATACACTCTGTTTTCAGGATTGAGAAAAAGTTTTCCGCCAAAGCATTGTCATATGGGTTTCCACGTCTTGACATTGACGGCGTAATGCCGTATGATTGAGTCAGGCGGAAATATGCTTGTGAGGTGTATTGAAAGCCTTGGTCACTGTGGAGTTGCAGCTCTGCAGTGACATTTTCTTTTCTCCGGGCTTCCTTGATCGTGTTCAATACAAGGTGGATATTCTGTTCCGTGCCGGTTTTGTATGCGACGATGCTGTTGTCGTACAAGTCCCGAATGATGGATAAGTACAGAAATCCTTGTCCTGTCTTGATGTATGAAATATCCGTTACCCACTTCTGATTCGGCCGATCGGCATGAAAATCTCTGTTCAACAGATTCGGATATCTGTGTAGGCAATCTCCATAATGCTGATATCTCTTTCTCCGGACAACAGAAAGCAAATTGTATTTCTGCATGACACGCAACACGGTCTTGGGATTACGGTGAATCCCTTGCCGTTCAAGCCATATCTGCACTCTCCGATAACCGTAGGTCTGTTTGACTTCTGATTGACAGACGCGGATCTGTTCAGCCAGCGGCAGATCCCGATCCGGATTCTCCATACGCTTGACGTAATCGTAATACCCGCTTCTTGATACGTCAAAGAATTTGCACATTTGGCTGATCGTATATTTTTCTTTATGGCGATAGATCACCAGATATTTTACGCTCGTTCTCACTTCCTTCCTGTGAGCGAGAGAAAATCCCGCATCAATTCATTCTCCATTTCCAACGATTTGATTTTGGCGTTCTTTCGGTCTATGATGTAGCGAAGCTGCGCAACCTTATCTTCTTCGCTGACTTGATAATCCTTCGGTGGTCTGCCTTTCTTCCTAATTGCTATCCCTGCAGCGATTTTTCGTTGCTTTTCGTTGTACCGCGTGATGAAACCATGTATCTGATCTTTTGTAAATCCTAATACTTCCCCTATTTCTCGTTTTGTTTTTCCTTCTGCTTTTAATCGGAGAATTTCTTCTTCGTATTCCTTGATGTGTCGATAGCTTCTGGACATAAAATTTCCTCCTATGATACTTTTTTCCATTGTATCATAGGAGGGTTCTTTTTTCTATTGTCCGTTTTTACTGGACTTGTTCATACCCGGCGGGCTTTTTTGGTTATTACAGATTTTGTGGGGCGCAAATACAAACCGGTGCTTGTTGAGGTGAAAGATAGAGCATTTTTTGCCTCCCTTGTGTAAAGGGAGGTGGCACGCCGCAGGCGTGACGGAGGGATTGTAAAGATGAAAAACCGCTCAAAATCAGCGTTCATTTATTGAAAAGGCAACCCCTCAGTCAGCTTCGCTGACAGCTCCCCTTACACAGGGGAGCCGGTTTTGCTCACCGTCAGCTTATACAAATCATTCAACAAATACCGATTTATCCATCCTGCAATGATTCGGGAAGATCTATTTTTCCTTCAGTTTATCGGCTGTTATTAAAACCTTGACAATAACAAATATCGTATAAATCACGCTCGCCGCTCCTATGGCGGCTACGGCTATCGTCAGCGGAAGCGGCGCGACCGAGCCGCCGAGGTTGATTTCCTTGCCGCCGAGAGTTCTGATAAAGGCGTACAGCCCGACAAACAGCAGCAGCAGTCCGCCAAACCCCACCGGCATCATCGCGTTGCCGACGTGATGAGAAATGAACCTTTTTCTCACTCTTTCGTTCGCAAATTCACGGCGGGAATCAAGGAGCCTTGCTCCGGACACCTCGACCTTAAAGCCGGAGGCAAGAGCGTCCATACCAGGGCCCTTCATCTCAAGAGCTTCGCGCCTGACAGTTACGACCGATTTTGAGGAATCAAAATCGATATCAAACACCCCGTCAAACACAAAGTACGCACCGGAATCATTCTTTTCCCTGCCCTTAATAAAATCTGAGGGATCGGAATTGTCCTCGAGCCTGCCCTGAGTTTCAACCGGAGTCCTGCCACGGCGTATTCTCAGCGTTGTCTCGCCCTTTTGAACATTCTGCACGCTGAGCTTTTCGCCCTCCGCGACCTCGTAGCTCTCGCCGTTAAGCTCGGCAATGAGCGAATCGTTTGACAGATTATCTATTCTTACGGTTGGCATAGCTCCACCTCTTATGTCAGGCCGAGCTTCTTGGCCATCTCCGCGGTCTGAAGCTCGAGCACCTTGGAAACGCCCTCCTCCTGCATCGTTATGCCGTAGAGGGTATCCGCCTCCTCCATGGTACCGCGTCTGTGTGTGATGAGGATGAACTGCGATCTGCCCGTCATCCTGCGGACGTATTTTGCAAATCGCGTGACGTTGATATCGTCGAGCGCGGCCTCAACCTCGTCAAATATGCAGAAAGGCGACGGCGATACCTTGAGTATCGCAAATAGCAGGGCTATTGCCGAGAGTCCCTTTTCACCGCCGGAGAGCAGGTCTATATTCTGAATATTCTTGCCCGGAGGCTGAACCTTGATCTCAATATTACATTCAAGCACATTGGACGGATCCTCCAGCGACAGAACAGCCTTACCACCGCCGAACAGCTCAATGAAGGTTTGGCCGAAGAACTCGTTTATCTTTGCAAACTGCTCCTTGAACTGAACAGCCATCTTGCCGGTAAGCTCGCTTATCAGCCTGGTAAGCTCCTGCTTGGACTGTTCGATATCGTCGATCTGAGTTTTCATAAACTCGTATCTCTCGGATACCTCCTTGTATTCCTCGATGGCGCCCACATTCACGCTGCCGAGATTTCTGATTTTATTCTTCACCTCATGCAGGGAACGCCTCGCCTGCTGATAATCCTCGATCTCGATCTCCAGCGCCTCAGCCTCCGTCTTGGTAAGCTGGTATTCGTCATAGAGCTTGTTCACGGAATCGTCGAGCATCTTTTCCATGGACGCCTTGCGTTCCTCGAGCCTTGCAAGCTCTCCGCTTATCTTCTCGCGCTCGGCGGATCTGTTTCTCTCATCCGTGCGAAGGCGCGTGCTCTTGGCGTCGCACTCATTGCGCTCTGCAACAAGCGCCTCGATATCCGATTTTGAATCGGCGCCCCTCTGCCTTAGCTCATTCGCCTGCGCTTCGAGGTATTCAATTTTACTCTCAGTCTGCCCGATAAGGTCTTCTATCCCCTTTATCTCCCCGTCGAGGTCACCTATCCTGCCCTCGTGGCTCTCCATTCTTCTTTTGAGAACGGCAACCGTCTCGCGGCGCGCCTCGATATCCTTTTGCAGAGCGAGGATATCAAGATTGATCCGCGCCTCGACCTGGGAGAGCTCCTCGCGCTTTGCTTCAAGCTCCTCACGGTTCTTTGAGAATTTGTTCAGCTCATCGTTCAGGGAGTTTATCTGTTTATTCAGAGCCTCGATCTTTTCGGCAGAGGTCGCCATAAGCTTTTCAAGATCGGCGATACGCGCCGCCGCATCCTTTTTCTCGCGGCGAAGCTCCTCGAGCGCGGCATTGGCGGTGTCCAGCTTTCCGTCGACGAGCGCCAGCTCGCTCTCTTTCCTTATTATATCCTCCTGCAGTCTGGCAAGATCCGCCTGCGCGGCGTCAAGCTCAGCGGACGCCTGCGAAAGCTCCTCGCTGACTGCCGTGTAATCCTCTTTGCCGATGTTCTGCGCCTCTGTGAGCTTTTCTATCTGCAGCTTCAGCTTGTCTATCTCGTTGATACGGCTGAGCATACCGGAATTGTGTCCGCGCGAGCCGCCGGTCATTGAGCCGCCTGCATTGACGACCTGACCGTCGAGGGTGACTATCTTTATCCTGTACGAATACTTTTTAGCTATGGCTATCGCGCTGTCCAGATCCTCGGCTATGACCGTTCTGCCGAGCAGGGATTTGATGATCGTGCCGTACTGCTTTTCATAATCCAGCAGATTGTCCGCCATATCCACAAACCCGTAGCAGTCCTCCAGCCCCTTCTCCGTAAACGGCTTTGCGCTGACAGAGGTCAGCGGAAGGAAGGTCGCCCTGCCGCTCTTTTTCTCTTTAAGGAAATTTATCGCGCGCTTCGCGTCGTTTTCCGTGTCGGTAACAATATTCTGTATCGCGGCGCCCAGTGCCGTTTCAATGGCGGCGGCGTAACGTTCCTCAACGCTGATGAGCTGGGAGAGCGGGCCGTGGATACCCCTGAGCATACCGCCCTTGGCCTCGCGGATAACGGCCTTGACCGCCCCGGAATAGCCCTCCATATTCTTCTCCATATCGTCGAGGATGCGTATCTTATCCTTCTTTTGCAGGATCTCAAGTCCGCGCGCGTCAAGCTCGGCCTTGAGCTTTTCTGCCCTTTCGCGGCGTTTTTCGACTTTTATCGAATAACCCGAAACTGTGTTAGCCGTCTGCTGTGCAGTCTCGTTCAGCTTTTCAAGCTCGGCGCGGCAGACCGCAGATTTTTCCTCAAGCTCTGTGATATATCCGTTGCGCGTGGAGAGCACGACGTCGATATTTTCGACCCTGCCTCTGATCTCCTCAAGGGAGGATGAAGCTGTGGTTTTTTCAATGCGCCTGTCCGCCGCCTCATTGGTGAGCGCGGTTATCTGTCCGGAAATTTCCGCAATTTTATCCGAAAATTCCGAATTCTCATTCCTGACAGAGTTTATTTTTTCAGCCGCGTCATTCAGCTCATTCCTCTTGTCCTCTATCTGAGCAAGCAGAGACTCTATCTCCTTTTCCGACTGTGCGATCTCCGTTGAAAGGCTCTTTTCCGTGTCGACTGCGTCCGACATATCGCGGCGGATACGCTCGATAGTCTGGCGATTATGTAAAATAGTATTCCTTTCGACTGAGATCTGACCGTCAAGCTGAACCGCCTGCTCCTCATAATCCGAGGCGCCCTGACGTATCTCGTCGATCTTCATCGTGATATCGCGGCTGCGGGCGATTATGCTTTCAATCTCGGCGGCGATATCGGTGAGCGCCTTTTCCGCGGCCTCATACTGCGCTCCGGCCACGGTGAGCTTATCCTCATGCTCCTTGAGCTTTTCCCTTGCGGTGTCGATATTATGGAGCCAGATGCCGACCTCCAGCATCTTCTTTTCCTCGGCAAGCACAAGGAACTTCTTCGCCTTTTCGCTCTGAGTTTTCAGCGGACCGACTCTGCCCTCAAGCTCGGAGAGTATATCCCTGAGCCTGATAAGATTTTCCTCGGCCTGATCGAGCTTGCGGTTGGCGTCGTTCCTGCGATAGCGGTAATGGGATATCCCCGCCGCCTCCTCGAGCATCTCGCGGCGCTGACCCGAACGCGAGGAGATAAGGTCGGCGATCCTGCCCTGACTGACAAGGGAGTAGCCATCCCTGCCCAAACCCGTATCCATGAACAGCTCGTTGATATCCCTGAGCCTGACCGTCTTTCCGTTGAGCATATACTCGCTCTCACCGGAGCGGTAGTAGCGCCTTGTTACGCTCACGTCGTCCTTGTCCGAATTCAGCGTTCTGTCCGAATTATCGAGCCTCAGCGTGACCTCGGCAAAGCCCAGCGGCTTGCGAATGCTTGTGCCGCCGAATATTACGTCCTCCATCCTGGAGCCGCGGAGATTTTTAGTGGACTGCTCGCCGAGAACCCAGCGCACGGCGTCGGCAATATTGCTCTTTCCGGAACCGTTCGGGCCTACGACAGCCGTCATTCTGTGATTAAAATTAAATACGGTCTTATCCGGGAAGGATTTGAAGCCGTGCAGTTCAAGTGCTTTTAATCGCATAAATCTTCATTCCTTATCAAAACTTGATACTTCCCGAGCGTTTCATCTGCCGAGATCTTCGGCACGTAGCCCATACTGAGAAGCCTGTTAATATTCGATCTTTTCTGCCCCGTCGCCTTTGAAATTTCCGAGGGCGCAACGCGGATAGTTACCCTGCCGCTTTCAATGCCGCTTTCTTCAACAGCGGCGAGTATCTTCCTCATATATATCCTGCTCTCGCTGAGCTCCCTGAGAGCGGGATGGTAGGCGCCGGCAACATAGCCCTCCTCAACGCCTCCGCCGGAATGGAGTCCGACTCTGATGAGCCTGACGCCGGCGTCATTGAACATCTCTATAAGTACGGAGCATAGCTCAGCCGCCTCGTCGACCGTCTGCGGACGGTACGCTCCCTCGCGGTATAACCTTGCAAGCTCCGTGTTTTCAAGCACAACGGTCGGGTAGATCCTCGCGGTGTCCGGCTTCAGAGCTATCAGCTTTTCCGCAGTCGCGATGCTGTCCCCGTCCGTCGAGCCGTAAAGCCCCGTCATCATCTGAAGCCCCAGCTCAAAGCCGAAGCTTTTGAGCATTTCGCTCGCCCTGAAGACATCCTCTGCGCTGTGTCCGCGCAGGTTCATAGCAAGCACCCTGTCGTCCATGCTCTGCGCGCCGAGCTCGACTGCGGTAACGCCGAAGCTTTTCAGGATTCGGCAGATATCTTCATCTATCGCGTCGGGTCTGGTTGATATCCTTATCCCCCTGAATTTACCCTGCCTGACGTAAGAATACGCCCTCTCAAGCAGAGCCGTCATGGTTCCCCTGTCTATCGCGGTAAAGCTGCCGCCGAAGAACGCTATCTCGCCCTCGCTGCTGTCCGGGTTTTCGACCGCGACCTCGACCGCCCTGTCGATATCCTCAGGGGTGACCTGAGCCGTGCGGCCGGATATGGTTTTCTGATTGCAGAAAGAGCATTGGTGCGGACAGCCGTTATGCGGAACAAAGAGACCGACGTTGACGTGCCTCAAAGTCCCATGAGCGCCAAAGCTTCCTTTGCCGCCTCCTGCTCCGCACGTTTTTTGCTCCTGCCCATGCCCTTGCCGATAACGTTGGAGTTCAGATGCACCTCGACCTCAAATCTCTTATCATGATCGGGGCCTGATTCACCAACAAGAACATACTCTATGATCTCGCCGGGATTCTTCTGAACGACCTCCTGAAGCATGGTTTTGTAATCCTTGATGGACTGGTGCCTTTTGATAGCCTCATCTATATATTTGAGCACAAAGCTTTTTGCGGCCTCCATACCTCCGTCAAGGTAAATGGCGGCTATCAGCGCCTCAAAGGCGTCCGCCTGGATAGACGGCCGGTTCCTGCCGCCGGTGACAATTTCGCCCTTGCCGAGCAGCAGGTATTTTCCCAAATCTATTTCCGAAGCAAAGCCGGCAAGAGATTTCTCACACACCATCGTCGCGCGAAGCTTGGTAAGCTCGCCCTCGGGGAACTTCGTGTAGTGGAGGAAAAAGTTCTCCGCCGTGATGAAGCCGAGGACGGAGTCGCCGAGGAACTCAAGACGTTCGTTGGACTCCTTTACCGTGTTCATATTCTCATTGACATACGATGAATGTGACAACGCTCTTAACAGCAATTTTTCATCCTTGAAGCTATAATTTATCTTCTGCTGTAATTCTTTGATATCCGGATTCATTGTCTACCTTCTTTCAAATATTATTCAAATTGCTCAAATACCAATCCAAACTCCTTTTCGCCAGAGCCTCGTATCTGAGCTTCTTATCTCTGATTTTCTCCGGAAGCGGCGGCAATATACCAAAATTCGCTCCCATCGGCTGAAAATCAACTACGCTTTCATCGCTGACGTAGCTTGAAAGGGCGCCGATCATCGTAAAATCCGGGAGGTTCAGGGGTTCTTGCCCCTTGAGCATCCTCGCCGCATTCAGACCGGCGGCTATTCCCGAGGCGGCGGATTCCATATAACCCTCGACCCCTGTTATCTGACCGGCAAAATACAAGCCCTCGCGGCGTTTGAATGAGAAATCGGAGCTGAGATTGCGCGGCGAATCAATAAACGTGTTGCGGTGCATAACGCCGTATCTTACGAACTCGGCGTTTTTAAGCGCAGGTATCAGTGAAAAAACCCTCTTCTGCTCGCCGAATTTAAGATTGGTCTGGAAGCCGACAAGATTATACATCGTCCCGGCGGCGTTTTCCTTCCTGAGCTGGAGAACTGCCCACGGTCTGTGACCGGTGGCAGGATCGCGGAGCCCGACCGGCTTCAGCGGGCCGAAGCGCATGGTATCAGCGCCGCGCGCCGCCATGACCTCAATAGGCATACAGCCCTCATAGACGCCCTTTTTCCTGTCAAAGCTGTGCAGCTCTGCGGACTCGGCGTTGACAAGCTCGTTGTAAAAAAGCTCGTATTCCTCCCTGTTCATAGGGCAGTTGATATAATCCTCGCCGCCCCCTCTGTCGTAGCGCGACTGGGTGAAGGCGCGGCTCATATCTATACTCTCCGCCGTGATTATCGGCGCGGCGGCGTCATAAAAGCTGAGAGTTCCCGAACAGAGCCTCTTGATATCCTCCGCCAGCGCGTCCGAGGCGAGGGGCCCTGCGGCGACTATCACACAGCCCTCGGGGACGCTCGTGACCTCGCGGCGCTCGACGGTGATATTAGGCTCAGCTTCAATCGCGTCCGTGACCGCCTGCGAAAACCTTTCGCGGTCGACAGCAAGAGCTCCTCCGGCGGGCACGCTGTTTTCAACAGCGCACCTGACGCAGAGGGAACCGAGCAGCTTCATCTCCGCCTTCAGCAGACCTGCGGCGGAGCCGACGCGCTCCGCCTTGAGCGAATTTGAGCAGACAAGCTCGGCAAGCAACGGACTACTGTGTGCCGGAGAGAATTTATTCGGTTTCATTTCGGCTATCGTGACCGTAAAGCCGTTTCGAGCCAGCGCCCACGCGGCCTCTGCGCCGGCAAGCCCTCCGCCGATAACAAGCACGTCGCTCATTTACTCACCCTGCTGTTCTTCCTTTTTCTTTGACTTTCTTTCCGTTTTCTTTGAAAAGCCGCAGCTCTCATCCTCGCAGACCGTCAGACCTCCGCGCCGCTTAAAGAGATTCTTGCCGCAGTTCGGGCATTTCTCAGACGTGGGTTTGTCCCAGGTCATAAAATCACAATTCGGCCAGTTTGAGCAGCCGTAAAAGACGTGGCCCTTCTTTGATTTCTTCTCTATGACCTCTCCTCCGCACTTGGGGCATTTGGCGTCCGTATGAACAACGAGAGGCTTGGTATTCTTGCACTCCGGATAGCCGGGGCAAGCGAGGAATTTTCCGAATCTGCCGGACTTGATAACCATCATCCTGCCGCACTTTTCGCACGGGATATCGGTAATATCCTCCTCAAGGCGGATCTTGACGTCCTTCATATCCTCCTTGACCTTTTTAAGGTTCTTGTCAAAATCATCATAAAAATCGTGGAGCATGGCGACGTAATCCTGCCTGCCCTCGCCGACCTCATCGAGCTTAGTCTCCATTCCGGCAGTAAACTTGGTGTTTACGATTTTCGGGAATTTTTCACTGAGCAGCTTTGTGATGGCTTCGCCGAGCTCGGTAGGATAGAGCTGCTTCTGCTGTCTTTTGACATATTCGCGCTTTATCACGGTCGTAATGATCGTAGCGTAGGTGCTCGGACGGCCTATGCCGTTATCCTCCAGCGCCTTGATAAGCGAGGCCTCCGTATACCGCGCGGGCGGCTGAGTGAAGTGCTGATTGCCTGCAAGATCCTTGAGCTTGAGCTTGTCGCCCTCATTGAGCTCGGGGAGCTTGCCCTCATCCTCCGCCTTATCCTCGTCGCGCTCCTCATAGAGGACCGTGTAGCCGTCAAACCTTACGCTGTATCCGGCGGCGGCAAAGGTGCAGTAGCCTTCCCTGCCCTCGGTTTCGGCGCGGATCTCCGCCTTGACTGTATTCTGCACACAGACAGACATGAGGCTCGCAATGAACCGCTTCCATATCAGCGTGTATAATTTATACTGATCGGGAGAGAGGCTTCCCTTTACCATATCGGGAGTGAGAGCTGGATTCGTCGGGCGGATAGCCTCGTGGCCGTCCTGCGCGTTGTTCCTTGATTTGAAATACCTCGGCTTTTCGGGAAGGTACGCCTTGCCGTAGGTCGACAGAATATATTCGCCCGCCGCGGCTCTCGCCTCCTCGGAGATACGCAGGGAGTCTGTCCTCATGTAGGTTATGAGACCGGTCGTGCCGATGCCGGCGATGTCAACGCCCTCATAGAGCTCCTGAGCTGTACGCATGGTGCGCTGAGCCTGAAAGCCCATGCGCCTGGAAGCCTCCTGCTGGAGGGTCGAGGTGATGAACGGCGGAGCCGGGCTCTTTTTCCTGACGCCCTTTTTCAGGGAAGCTACGGTATACTTTGCGCCGTCAAGCCTTTCAAGATACTTGTCCGCCTGTTCCTTTGAGGTTATCTTTACCTTGCCGGTCTCGTCGCCCTGAAACGCAGCTGAAAAGCTCTTGCGGCACGGGGCGATGAACTTGGCGTCAAGGCTCCAATACTCCTCGGGAACAAAGGCCTTTATCTCATTTTCTCTGTCGACTATTAGCTTCACGGCGACAGACTGCACACGGCCTGCGGAAAGGCCGCGGCGTATCTTCTGAGAGATGAACGGGCTGAGCTTGTAGCCAACGAGACGGTCGAGAATTCTGCGCGCCTGCTGAGCGTTGACAAGATCGATATCTATTGTGCGCGGAGATTTCATGCCATTTTCGATCCCGCTCTTTGTGATCTCATTGAAGGTCACACGGTTCTCGGAGCCGAGGTCAAGACCGAGCAGGGTGGCAAGGTGCCACGATATAGCCTCTCCCTCACGATCCGGGTCGGTAGCGAGAAACACGCCGTCGCTCTTCTCGACCATGCTTTTAAGATCCTTGACAAGCTTTTCCTTGCCCTTGATAACGGCATATTTGGGAGCAAAATCGTTCTTGACGTCTACGCTGAGCTTAGCGGACGGCAAGTCGCGCACGTGCCCCATGGACGCAGTGACCTCATAGTCCCTGCCGAGATATTTTTTAATGGTTTTGACCTTGGTAGGCGACTCAACTATGATTAATTTTGACATGGATTCACCATCCTGACAGTTATTTTTATTGCCTCTTTCACCGCACGTCAACCTGCGCAGCGGTAAAATCAGCGGTTGATCAGTCTGTATTTTTTGCCCGGAAGCTGTTCGATAAAGCCGAACATCTCCAGCTCGGTCATGGCGGATGAAAACGACCTTGCGTCCAGTCCGGTTCGGATAATAACGTCCTCCGCCTGGAGCACGTCCTCGCCGAATGCGGAGTATATCCTCACCGCCTCCTCGCTGAGCAATTTAAGCTCACCGGGATCAGCCCTTTTTACGGCAGGCTTCTTTTCCGCCGCGGGCTTCACCGCCGGAGCGGCAGGTCTATATTCGCTCTGCCCTATCTCAAGCCTTGTGCTGACCTTTTCTATATCGATGAGCTCCGGATAGAGCATCGCGTATTCCTCAAGCACGTCGGCGGCGGAAAACACCGGCTTGGCTCCGTCATGAATCAGCCTGTTGGTTCCGGTAAAGCCGCTTGCGGTTATATCGCCTGGTACGGCGAACACATCCCTGCCCTGTTCAAGGGCACAGCGCGCGGTTATCAGCGAGCCGCTGTGTTCTCCACCCTCAATGACGACCGTTCCGTAGGAGAGGCCTGATATTATCCTGTTCCTTATCGGAAAGTTTCTGCCGAGCGCCGCCGTCTGCGGAGGATATTCCGTTACAACGGCTCCGTGCTTCGATATATCATTCCTCAGCGCCGCGTTTGCTTCAAGATAATTGGAGGCAAAGCCGCAGCCGAGTATGCATACGGTTTTTCCTCCGACGGAAAGGGCGCCGGTGTGCGCAGCGCTGTCAATACCGAGGGCGCCTCCGCTGATGATTACCGCGCCGGACTTTGCCATATCGGCGCACAGCGCGCTTGTTATCATAACGCTCTTTTCCGTGGGCTTCCGCGTCCCGACGACCGCGACCGGCACTCTGTTTTTCAAACAGCTCAAGTCTCCGTTGACGTATAAAACGAGCGGATAATTAAACAGATTGAGAAGCAGAGGCGGATAATTTTCATCCTCAGAGGTTATTATGTTCCAACCGTTGGCGGTACATTCCTCTACGATCCCGACCGCCGGCTCAAGATCCTTTTTTGAGAGCTTTTCGGCCTGACGCGGAGTTATAACGCCGGATATCTTCCATTCATAATTCCCCGCGAAATAGAGCGACTTCGCGTCTCCGAAGTATGCGAGTATCTCTGAGGTTCTGACGGAAGAGTTTATACCTAAAGCGTTCTGCAGCCATACGTAATAAACCTTATTTTCCATTTTCCACCATTTCCCAAATAAGTATAGCGGCGGCAGTCGAGGCGTTCAGCGATTCAGCTCTGCCGCGCATGGGTATTGTTGCCTTCACTTTGCACGCAGACGCGGTTTCCGGAGTGATGCCGCTGCCCTCGTTGCCGACGACACAGATCGTACCGCCTGAAAAATCGATATCAGATATGCTCCGGCACTCCCTCGACGGAGTTGATGCCACGGTCAGCATACCTCTTTCTGCGGCGGCTCGAAGCAGCCTCGCTGCGTCGTCACATTGCGTGACGTTTATCCTCAGCATCGCGCCCATTGACGCTCTGAGCGCCTTGGGATTGAAGATATCACAGCCTCCGTTTATAATTAGCCCGTCCAATCCGAGGGCCTCCGCAGTGCGGCTGACCGCGCCGAGATTGGAGGGATCCTGCACATTTTCGAGCAGTATATACTTCCCGTTCGCATCGAGCGCGTCCGCGCCGGAACGGTTTTCCACCGCGTCGCAAAGTGCGAACACGCCCTGGGTATTCCGCGTATCCGAGAGCTTTTCCGCAACCTTAGGGGAAATCACATAGCTGCTGCGGCTGATCTCAAGAGCGGCGCCGAGATAATCGTCATACTTTTCCAAAGCCTCTGACGTAACGAACACCGCCGCAAGGGCTATCCCGTTAGCGGCCGCGTCGGCGCAGAGCCTTGCACCCTCAAGGAAGAAAAGCCTCTTTTCGCGCCGCGTCCTTGCGCTGTCGCGGACGCCGACGGCAAGCTTGATCTTATCGTTGGAAACCGAAGATAATTGCTCCATAGATGACCTCCGCGTAAAAATCAATGCGAAAAAATATTGAAGAATCAAGTATTCAGGGCACCTCTGAATATTCGACGCGTTCAGATTGCATAGAGATTTTTGCGAGATATGACGGAAAAAGATCACACAAGATGAATGCATGATAGTTTTTAGAGGTGACCTAAGGGAGCCTCTGAATGTTCGACGCGTTCAGATTGCGTAGAGATTTTTTCGTCAGATGAAGCAAAAAGCGCAGTCAATACTTTGTGTATTGACGAGCATTTTTGGGAAATATGACGGAAAAAGATCACACAAGATGAATGCATGAGAACATGAAGAGGCGACCATTTAATAAAAGACAAATTCACGCCCCCTTGTAAATGAAGGGGCGTGATCCATAATTATTTTAAAGCTTCCTTTGCCTTCTCGGTAAGCGCAGTGAACGCCGCCGGATCGGCAATGGCGATTTCGGAAAGCATCTTGCGGTTAAGCTCTACGCCCGCCTTCTTCAAACCATTCATAAAGGTTGAATAGTTCATTCCGTTGAGCTTGCACGCTGCAGAGATCCTTGTAATCCATATGCGGCGGAAGTCACGCTTCTTCTGCTTGCGTCCTACATATGCGTACTGGCCTGATTTCATAACCGCCTGCTTTGCGGTCTTGAAAAGGCTTGATTTTGAGCCGTAATAGCCCTTTGCCATCTTTAATACTTTATTTCTTCTCTTACGAGTCATAAGAGCGCCTTTAATACGAGCCATGGTAAGTTACCTCCGTTTTTATTATAGAATACATTCAGTTGTTGATTATTTATAGGGAACAAGACGCTTGATCTGCTTAACGTTCGTCTTGTCGGCCACTACCTGCTTACGCAGACCTCTCTTGCGCTTGGTGGTCTTCTTGTTAAGGATGTGAGATTTGTTCGCGTGACCGCGGATCGGCTTACCATTCTTAGACAATTTAAAGCGCTTTTTTGCACCTGAATGAGTTTTAATTTTAGGCATGGTTTTTTCCTCCTTATAAAATTACTTGGACATTTTGGCCGCTATAAACATCAGCATTGTGCGCCCTTCAAGCTTGGCAGGCTTTTCAACCGTGCCGTACTCTCCGCACGCATCGGCAAACTTTTTCATGATAACCTTGCCGTTCTCCGGATGAGCCATCTCACGGCCTCTGAATCTGATGGAAACCTTGACTCTGTTGCCCGCCTTGAGGAACTTCACGGCGTGGCCGACTTTTGTTTCAAAATCGTGCGTGTCGATATTCAGAGAAAGCCTGACCTCTTTGATCTCGATTATTCTCTGATTCTTTTTGGCTTCCTTCTCTCGTTTAGCCTGTTCAAAACGATATTTGCCGTAATCCATAATTTTGCACACCGGCGGATTTGCCTGCGGTGCAATCTTTACAAGGTCGGTATTCTTTTCTTCGGCAAGGCGCATTGCCTCCTCAATAGGCACGACGCCTATCTGTGTGCCGTCGATATCGATCACCCTGACCTCTTTGTCACGGATCTCTTCGTTTATCTGAGTCTCTTTAGTACTGATGTTCAAGCACCTCCATTTAAAATCAAAGCACGGATGGAAACGAACCCATCCGTGCAAAAATCATAATAAGCGGGCGAAACACCCGGATATTGACCGCACGGACGAAACCGTTAAGGTGGGAACATACCATTCCGCTTTGTTGTATAAAGATATTATCACCCTTTTTGCATTTTGTCAATACAAAAGTTGAATTTTTTCGCTCTTCACGGAATTTTGTGGTATAGTAACCAAAAGTCCCAAACAGAGCCTCCCCTTGAAGCAAGTACCCTGTAACATCTAAAAGTGTGCATCTGATTACAAGTATGATTTTGCTGAACAAGGATGTGAACGCAGGCAGGCTGACGCCTGTCAAGTTCAAAGACGCAGTTCAGCGAAACCAGACG